>RGVD01000369.1 GCA_010027395.1 Bacteroidota bacterium | reverse complement strand
TGATGTAAACATTCCAGCTACTTATTGGTCTGACCCTTCAAACGCATGTAAACCTCTGGCTCTAATAGTTGATGCAGATAGCGATGGTGTTCAAGATTCGGATGATGCTTATCCAAATGATGCCGCAAGAGCTTATAATAATTACTATCCATCTGCAAGTACTTATGGTACTTTAATGTTCGAAGATTTATGGCCTAGCACAGGTGATTATGATTTTAATGATTTGGTTTTAGGATACAGATATAATAAAGTTACCAATGCTGCAAACAAAGTTGTAGAAGTAAAAGCAACTTACATTACAAAAGCGGTGGGAGCATCATTGCATAATGGTTTTGCAGTTCAATTAAATGGAGTAGTGGCTTCAAAAGTTACTGCTGTTACTGGAACAAAATCAAATGGTGTAAATTGGCTGACATTAGCAGCCAACGGTACTGAAAGTGGACAAACTTATGCAAACATTGTAGTATTTGATGATGCTTTGCGTATCATGCCAAATCAAGGTGGATCATATATCAACACAATTTCTGGAAACCCATTTGTAAGACCTGATACAACTAATTTAACAATTAGTTTAACAACGGCTTCTGGACAAGCATTAAACACTTCAGACATCGTATTCAATCCATATATTATCCTTGGCCAAACCAGAAACAAAGAAGTTCACTTGGCTAATTTTGCCCCAACTGATAAAGCTTCAAGCACATATTTTGGAACCTATTCAGATAATACTACTTCTGCTTCAAGTTCATACAAAAGCAAAGGAAGCAATTTACCTTGGGCTTTGGATGTACCTGAAACCATTCCATACATGAAAGAAAGAGTTGACTTCATCACAGGTTACTTAAACTTTGCCAATTGGGCACTTAGCAATGGAACTTCTAATACTACTTGGTACTTAGACAATCTAGGAAATAGAGATAAATCTAAAGTATACTAAAAATAATTTCTAAATTTTATTACACAGAAAAGGCTTTCTTAGGAAAGCCTTTTCTATTTTATCTTCTAATTGATTGTTTTTTTATTGTTACTAACCCCAAAAAATAAGAGCTAACTACTTATAATATTCCTGAGTGAAGCTGCACCATTTGCAGTCTTCTTTGCCACAGCCTTGAGCAAATTCTTTTTGGCTTATCTTAGCATAGCTTTCTGTAATTTGTTTTCGTACCACTTCGATATCTGAAGGCGCTATAGCTACTTTTTCTTTAAAGAAATCACCGCTATCCTTATCGGGTTCTATAAAGTCAAATTCACTGCTGCGGCATTCCCAATTTTTAGTTTTATCATAGTCTAGCAAAATTTTATAGAACACAGCTTGTCGCCAATAGTCACCTCCATGTAAGTCCTCAAAGGTGGGTTCTTTATTAGCAGTTATGGCTTTCTCTACAGCATCCTTATCAGGTCGTTTAAATTTCTTTTTTGCGTTTTCATACTTGCCCGTTTTGTAATCAACCACATTCACAAAATTGCCATCAAATTCAAGCTTATCAAGCTTACCATTTAAGGGCACACCATCCACCACCACATTACGCATCTGTCTTTCTATGCTTGTTATTTTGTTCCACTCATGTATATAGCGATTGTAATAGGCTGGTATAATTTTTTCGCCATATTCCAACCTTCGTTTATATTCCATTTCAGTGAAGCTGTCTTCATTTCTGCGAATAAACCATTTAAAATCTTTTACTACTTCTTCCACCTCTGCAAATTGTTTGCTTTCGCTAGCGTTCATGTTTTTAAACAAACGCTCAAGGGCATAGTGAACAGCACTTCCAAAGGTGGCGCTAGCACTTTTAGGTGAAGGGACTTTTATAAAATTTTCAAAATAAAAAGCGGTTGGGCAATACAAATATTTATTAAGATG
>RGVD01000368.1 GCA_010027395.1 Bacteroidota bacterium | reverse complement strand
ATTTTTATTTTGGCAGCTTTCGCAACAGTCTTACTAGGTAAGGCTGCTGCGCAAGTCCCAACCTCATACCAATGTGTTATCTTAAATGACACCATGGTATCGAGCACAGTGTATGAATTTGATGTTTACATAAAGAACACAAGTTCAAATACTACGACAAATCCATTTAAATTATCTCAATTTCAAGGTGGTTTAAGTGTTTCTCCTTCATTCAGAAATAGTGGTACTATTTCAGTAACTGTGGTTAGTGGTACTTCAGGTTTATCTTCAAGTCAAATTCCAACTCCTACAAACACAGGAACTGGCAGAGCATATTGGGAAACAACAGACCCAAACTATATTAGAATTGCACCAAAATCATTAACTCCAGGAACTACCATTTCTGGAACAGGTAGTGGAACTCGTATTGCTAGATTTAGGTTAACTAACACTGTTAGTTTCTCGGGCAATCCAAATATCGCTTGGAACTTTAATTCAACCAACCAAGCTTACCCTACAAAAATATTTGCCTACAATTCTTCTACTTCTCTGCAAGTTGATATAACTAATTCTGCTTCTCATGTAAACAGTTTAGTGAATGTTACTAAATTTAATTACACAACTGTTCTTAAGAACGATGCTTTAGTTAATGATTCAACTTATGAGTTTGATATTTACTTGAAAAATACCAATCCCAATGTAGCGAATTTTCCATTGATTATGTCACAATTCCAAGGTGGTTTTTCAATTGCCAATTCAACTAGAGATGGTGGTACAGTTACTGTAAGTGTTGTAGGCTCAGGTTTGGGTTCATCTCAAATTCCTACACCTTTAAACACTGGCACAGGTCGCGCATATTGGGAACTTACTACTCCAAACTACATCCGTATTACTCCAAAATCAGCTAATGCTAATGGTATGGTTATATCATCAACTGGCAGTGGAACTTTAGTTGCAAGAATTAGAATTTCTAATTCAAAGAAGTTTTTAGGTACTATTAATTTAGACTGGAATTATAGTAATGCGAATCAAGCATATCCTAGCAAAATTTTTGCTTGGAATAGTTCAACATCTCAACAAACTGAAATAACTACACAAGTTAATCATTATGATTCACTTTCAAACCCAACAGTTGTATTACCTGTAACAAATTTAGCTTTAACAGCTTTTTTACAAGGTATGTATGTAGGTTCTAGTTCTATGACTGCTGCTCCATTTAATGTTAATGGAACAACTCCATCAACAATTGCCGACACCATAACTGTTCAGTTGTACAATTCCGCTAGTCAAACATTAGCGTATTCAGCTACTTCAACTTTAAGTACAAATGGTGTTTCAAATATTACGTATGCTGGTGAGGTTTCTGGAGGTAGTTATTATATTGTAATTAAACATCGTAATTCAATTACTACTTGGAGTGCTAATCCTGTTCAATTTTCAGCATCTACTTCTTATAGCTTCGCTAATTCTGATGCTAAAGCAGCAGGTAACAATTTAGCAAATTTAGGTAGTGGTATTTATGGAATCTTTTCTGGTGATATTAACCAAGACGGATCTGTTGATTTTAACGATTATCCGGGATTAGACTTAAGCAGCTCTAATGGAGACCTAGGTTATTTACCTTTTGACTTAAATGGAGATGCCTCAGTGGATTTCAATGATTATCCAATTATAGATGTTAATAGCTCTAATGGTGTTATTTCGGTAACTCCTTAAAACTATTAATTAATTAAATCCTAAAATAAAAGATGAAACAGTACTTGTTTCATCTTTTATTTATTTTACATCAATTGTTAAAATAGAGTTATAACAAAAAAAAATAAACTAACAACCAAACAAAACAATATGAAAAGAATCATTACCACAATTGCATTATTAATGACGCTAGGTTCGACATTATATGCACAGCTA
>RGVD01000367.1 GCA_010027395.1 Bacteroidota bacterium | reverse complement strand
ACATTCCTCCTTAGTCATGACGAAGCATAGCTTGTCATGATGCCGACCGGAAGCGTCGGCACTCAGTTGAACAACTGATTTAAGGTAGCAACATAATAGGATATTCCTCCTTAGCTCAGTCGGTTAGAGCATCTGACTGTTAATCAGAGGGTCTCAGGTTCAAGTCCTGAAGGGGGAGCGATAAAGCCCGGTTGAACATTGTTTTGACTGGGTTTTTTGTTTTCACAAGGTTTTTTTAAAACGTTGTAATTACCCAATAAAATGCTTTTTTTGGATAGTTACTTGCAAATCTGCTTGCAAATTTTCAGGTCTTAAACACCTAGAAATGGCAACAATTAAATTGAATTTAGATCTACGTAGGCAAAAGAAAGACGGCACCTACCCTTTAGTATTTTTGGTGGTATATAACTCCAAGCCTATCCACATTAAAACGGGTATCTCTATCACAGAAAATGAATTTGACTTTAAAAATGCACTGGTTAAAAACAAGCCACAATTAAATAAAGCGCTTTATGAGCAGGAGCGTTTGTATAGGGACAAATTACACCGCTTATCATTGAACTACTCTAGCAGATCTTTAGCATTGAATTCTGCCCAGATTAAGATCTTTTTGGAACAGCAAGAATCTTCAGCTGTAACATTGGCTGAATACTGGGAAAAAATAATTGAACACCTGCTAAAGTGCAAACGTTATGGTGGGGCCAAAGTACATAGAACTAGCCTTAATGCTATGAAAAAGCACCTTGACATAAATATACCGATACCAGACTTTAGTTATTCTATGGTTGTTAAACTAGAAGAAGCATTTTTCAGAACAGGGATAAGTGTTAATGGAATGGGCGTTTATTTTAGGAGCCTCAGATTTGTATGCAATTCTGCAATAAAGGAAAATATTGTAGACACATCTTGGTACCCTTTTAAAAATTATAGAATTAGAAAAACTCCGACCGTGCCAAGAGTGTTAAACTTAAAAGATTTATCATGCTATTTTAACTACCCTATTGAAGCAACGCATCCTGATTTTTACTATTGGAATATAGGAAAATTGTTATTTATGCTCAGAGGTATAAACATTACAGATTTAC
Organism: Bacteroidota bacterium; assembly: GCA_010027395.1. Taxonomy (GTDB): domain Bacteria; phylum Bacteroidota; class Bacteroidia; order UKL13-3; family UKL13-3; genus RGVD01. Next base: position 806 of record RGVD01000367.1, on the reverse strand, counting down.
TACTGCTGACTAAGGACAACATAAAAGGTGAATACCTCATCTATAAAAGAAGAAAAACAAATAAAATATACAGCATCAAGATTAATGAAGCTATCGGAGCTTGTTTAGACTATTTTAATGGAAATAACACCTTACTAGGTTTAATAAATCTAGAAGAACTGAACTCCCCTAAAATAATTGAAATACTAACCCAAAAAAGAAAAACCATTAACCATCACTTAAAAAAAATTGGTGTGAAACTAGGTATTCATGAACCCATAACTACCTATGTATTTAGGTATAGCTATGCAAATACAGCAAAACAATTAGGATATTCTAAAGACCTCATCGCAGAAGCTTTAGGGCATGAATATGGAAACCCTGTAACGGGAATATATTTAGAGCAGTTTGATCAAGATTTAATAAATTCGATGAACAATTATATTATTAAACATACCTTTGAAAGTAAATAATTTAAAAATGAAAGGCTTTTTCTTACTACTATCTTTAATATTTGTTATTCTTTCACATAGTCAAGAGACTATTACGGATATAAGCGGCAACATTTACAAAACAGTTAAAATTGGTTCTCAGATTTGGATGGCTGAAAATTTAAGAACAGAAAAATTCAACAATGGAGATCCAATTGAGCTAGTTACTTCAAATAGGTACTGGGGAGAGGTAAGTTTATTTGCAATGAAAGATTCTACCTTGGAAAAAATATGGCCTGTAATGTGTTACTACAACAATGATAAACAAAAAAATAATGCCTTGTATAACTGGTATGTTGTCATTGATGACCGTGGTGTATGTCCAGTTGGTTGGCA
>RGVD01000366.1 GCA_010027395.1 Bacteroidota bacterium | reverse complement strand
AAACAGGTATTTGAGGCTATTAGACAGGCACAACCATTTAAATTATTTGTAGCTGCTGATGGACCCAGAAAAAGCAAAAATGGTGAACAAGAGCTTTGCGAACAAACCCGTGAAATAATCAATGCAATCGATTGGCAATGTGAGTTAAAAACTCTTTATCGTGAAGAGAATTTAGGTTGCAAATTAGCTGTAAGCAGCGCTATCAATTGGTTCTTTGAAAATGTTGAAGAGGGCATTATTCTGGAAGATGATTGTCTACCAAACCAAAGTTTTTTTCATTTTTGTGAAAGAATGTTGAGCGAATACAAAGATGATCAACGCATAATGCACATAGGTGGAAGCAATTTTCAAGATGGTATAAAAAGAGGAGATGCATCTTATTATTTTTCTTCGATGTTTCATATTTGGGGCTGGGCAACATGGAGAAGGGCTTGGAAACAATACGATATTGAAATGTCGGGACTTAATACCCTTTTGAATAAAGAATTTTTTGATGCTCTTTTTAATAAACGCAGCCATCAAGAGATTTGGAAAAGAATGTTTAATGCTGTTGAATCAGGTAAATCAAATACTTGGGACTATCAATGGACTTTAAATTGTTGGCTAAATAATGGATTAAGTATCATTCCAAATACAAACCTTGTCAGCAATATTGGGTATGATGGTGAGGCAACGCACACCTCTATTAATGAAAAGGATATATTATCCAAGAAAAAAATTGAAGTATTGGAAGCTATCACTTCTCCGAAATACATGATTAGAAACTATAGTGCAGATTGTTATACGATGGACAAGTACTTCATCAAAAACAAGAAAAATGATTTGGTACTTAATATTTTTAATAGATTGAAAAAATGAGTTTAAAAGAAAAGTTTAAAAGTATATCAGGGGCAAATGCCTTTATGAAGTGGCAAAGAATTCTGCATGAGCAACAACAATTGCTTATTGCCAAAGGAATTATAAGCCAAATGAAACCAAACTATCCTTATGTGAAAGACCTTGCAGATGTTGAATTTTCTGTCTTTTCTCAATGGGGTGATGATGGAATTATACAATACTTAATCAATCAAATAGATATTCAAAATAAATACTTTATTGAATTTGGAGTTCAGAATTACACTGAGTCGAATACACGATTTTTAATGATGAACAATTATTGGAGCGGTTTGATATTTGATGGGTCGAAAGAATTTATCAATAACATTCAGAATGATTACTACAATTGGCAATACAACTTAAAAGCACGCAGTTTATTTATCACTTCAAGCAATATAAATGAAGCCTTTGTAAATGAAAATGTTCCTAAAGAACCAGGCATTTTGCACATAGATATTGATGGCAATGATTATTGGATTTGGAAATCAATTCATGTTATTAATCCCATCATTGTTATTATGGAATACAATAGTGGATTTGGTGATGAAAGGTGCATAACCGTTCCATATAAGGATGACTTTGAAAGGTACTCAGCTCATTATTCTGGCTTATATTTTGGGGCGTCTTTGGCCGCCTTATGCCAACTAGCAGAAGAAAAAGGCTATAGTTTTATAGGTAGCAACACTTATGGGAACAATGCATATTTTGTGAGAAACGACAAAATGGGTCATTTAAGAAAATTGGGTGCAAAAGAGGGCTATGTGTTAAGTCCCGCTCGTCAGAATAAAGATACAAATGGAAATTTTACCTTCAATTTGGATGATGATGTTCTAAAAAATCTTAAAGGATTGAAGGTATATAACACTCAAATCGATCAATTAGAAGATTTGAATCCATAAGTCTTACCATCATACGTTTTCTATTCAAATTTCAAGAGGCCTATTTCTTTTCATAAAAATTTACTGATAAAGCATAGCTTTTCAGACAAATAGCGATAAAGCCAATTATTGGCTTATCTT
>RGVD01000365.1 GCA_010027395.1 Bacteroidota bacterium | reverse complement strand
ATACAGAGTTATTAGTCAAAGAAAAATTCCCATCAAAAAATTTACTAGTTCCATTTTTTAAAAAAAACAATAAAAATAAAATCCGCATTGGCTACTATTCATCTGATTTATATAGTCATGCAGTTGGGCATCTTGTAGCGGGACTATTCGAGCTACATAACAAAAATCAATATGAAATAGTTGCATTTTCATTTAAACCTATAAAAAATGATAGCATTCGCGAAAGACTGGAAAAATCATTTGATAAGTTTATTGAGGTTATAAATGTGTCAGATAAAGAGGTCGCCAAGCTAAGTAGAGCATTAAATATCGATATATCCGTTGATTTGATGGGACATACGGGCGAAGCAAGAACTGGAATCTTTGCCTATCGTGCAGCTCCAATTCAGGTTAATTACTTAGGATATCCCGGAACCATGGGGGCCAGTTACATTGATTACATCATTGCCGATCCAATTCTTATTCCTCCTGAATTTCAAGAGTTCTACACTGAAAAAGTTGTCTACTTGCCGCATAGTTATCAGGCCAATGATGGAAAACGAGAAATCTCTGAGCGAAAATTTAGTCGAGCCGAGGTGGGTTTGCCTGAAAAAGGATTCGTTTTTTGTTGCTTTAATAATAATTACAAAATTCTTCCTGAAACCTTTGACATCTGGATGCGTTTATTACACGCAGTTGATCAAAGCATCCTTTGGCTTTTGGAGGATAATCCAACAGCAGCTGAAAACTTAAGGATAGAGGCAGGGCAACGCGGTATTGATCCAAGTAGACTGGTATTTGCACAGCGCTTGCCTTCCGCTGAGCACCTTGCGCGTCACGCCCTTGCCGATTTATTTGTGGATACATTTCCATATAACGCACACACTACTGCAAGCGATGCCCTATGGGCAGGGTTACCCCTGATTACTTTGCAAGGCGAGTCTTTTGCTAGCCGTGTAGCCTCAAGCCTGCTCTTAGCTATTGGGCTACCTGAGCTCATTACCCATACACTTGAGGAGTATGAGGCTTTGGCAATTGAATTGGCGATGGATCCACAAAAACTTGCATTCATCAAGCAGAAACTAGTAAATAACCGTTTGACTACTCCTTTATTTGATACATCCCAATTTACCAAGCATCTCGAGAATGCTTATCAACAAATGTATGATAGGTATCAGGCGGATTTAGCACCAGAGCATATTTATGTAAATAGAATTGAAAATAAATTATGAAAATTGTTACGCAAGAATATATAAATAAGATGGAAAATAATTAAAAAAAGTAAATCAATGAAAAAATGAATGAAGAAAAAATACGCCTTGTTATTGCAACTCGCTTGAAACGCGAAGAGTTTTTAAAAAAATCTGCAACAGGAAAATCTGTGATGAAATTCATAGAAATATCTAAGGCAGAAATTAGACTTTATTCTGAAAATAGAACTGGATTAAGTGAGCTGTATAACAAGGCAATTGACGAATCAATTAATACACCATGTATTTTAGTATTTATTCATGATGACGTATTAATAACGGATTGGTATTGGGTGCAAAAAATTAGGGATGGGCTAAGAAGATTTGATCTTATTGGGGTGGTTGGAAATACTAAGCGTAGAGAATATCAACCAAGCTGGATTATTATTAATACTGAGGGCAACCTTGATAATTTTGAAAATTTATCTGGCGCCATAGGGCAAGGGCAAAATTTCCCCCCTGAAAAACTAGACGTATTCGGACCTGTTGGAAGAGAGTGCAAGCTATTAGACTGAGTTTTTTTAGCAATACGAAGCGAAACTTTAATAAAAAAAATCTACGATTTGATTCTAACTTTAAATTTCACTTTTATGACATGGACTTTTGTAGAAGTGCTGAGCAATTAGGAATACAAATGGGAACAATTCCACTATCAATCATTCATCAAAGTTATGGAACCTTAGATAAAAG
>RGVD01000364.1 GCA_010027395.1 Bacteroidota bacterium | reverse complement strand
GAATACTTGACCCTAATCCCTTGCTCCTAAATCCTACTTATAGCTTCTTTGTGCTATTTTAATGTTTTCGTAAATCAAATCTTCTTTATGTAACTCCCAGTTCCCTACTTCTTTCATTTCCCAAGCTGCTACATATTTATAGTTCTCATCATCCCTCAAAGCTTCACCTTCTTCAGTTTGGAATTCTTCTCTAAAGTGACCACCACAACTTTCGTTTCTATCTAGAGCATCTTTACACATCAATTCACCTAGCTCGATGAAATCGGCTACACGATTTGCTTTTTCTAACTCTGTATTTAATTCATTTGCCTCTCCTGGCACGCGCACATCTTTCCAAAACTCTTCTCTGATTTTTTGGATTTCAGAGATAGCCCATTCCAAACCTTCTTTGCTACGAGCCATTCCGCATTTTTCCCACATTATTTTACCTAAACGCTTATGGAAATAATCTACAGATTTGGTGCCTTTTATAGCAAAGAATTTATTGATTCTATCTTGAACTTCTTGCTCTGTTTTTGCAAACTCTTCCTTATCAGTTGGAATAGCTTTAGTACCAATTTCTTTAGATAAATAAGCACCAATAGTGTATGGAATTACAAAGTAACCATCTGCCAAACCTTGCATCAATGCAGAAGCTCCTAGGCGGTTAGCACCATGATCTGAGAAGTTAGCTTCACCTAAGGCATATAAACCTTCGATATTGGTCATTAAGTTATAATCTACCCATAGTCCACCCATTGTATAATGCACAGCAGGGTAAATCATCATAGGAATTTCGTATGGATCTTCACCCGTAATTTGCTTGTACATATCAAACAAGTTACCATATTTTTCTTTTACCACTTCCTTACCAAACTCAGTTAACTGAGCCTCTGTTGGATTAGCAATACCTTTTAATGTAGCAACCTGTTTACCATATTTATATTTCATGTTGCTAGCGAAATCTAAGTAAACTGCTTCACCCGTTTTATTAACACCATAACCTGCATCACATCTTTCTTTGGATGCACGACTTGCCACATCACGTGGAACCAAGTTACCAAATGCAGGGTACCTTCTCTCTAAATAATAATCTCTATCCTCTTCTGGAATATCGCTTCCTTTTTTCTTACCTGCTCTGATAGCTTCTACATCTTCTTTTTTCTTAGGAACCCAAATTCTTCCATCGTTACGCAAACTCTCACTCATCAAGGTTAATTTTGATTGGTGATCGCCTGAAACAGGCGGGTATACATGTTGGGTGAATTTGTGTATAGCAAGGATTAGCAAACATAGCACCACGTTTGTGAGCTTTCCATGCTGCTGTTACGTTACTACCCATAGCATTGGTTGATAAGTAAAACACGTTACCATAACCACCTGTACAAAGCAATACAGCATGACCAAAGTGACGCTCTAATTTACCTGTAACTAAGTCGCGGGCAATGATACCACGGCATTTGCCATCTATATTTACGATATCTAACATCTCGTGGCGGGCATACATTTTCACATTACCCAAACCAATTTGACGATTTAATCCAGAATAAGCTCCTAAAAGCAATTGCTGACCTGTTTGACCAGCTGCATAAAAAGTACGTTGTACTTGGGTTCCACCAAAAGAACGATTGCTCAACAATCCTCCGTATTCGCGGGCAAAAGGTACACCTTGCGCCACACATTGGTCGATGATGCTACCACTTACTTCAGCCAAACGATGAACGTTTGCTTCACGCGCTCTATAGTCACCACCTTTGATGGTATCATAAAACAAACGATATACTGAGTCACCATCATTTTGGTAATTTTTAGCAGCATTGATACCACCTTGTGCAGCAATCGAGTGAGCACGTCTGGCACTGTCTTGAAAACAAAATACTTTTACGCTATAACCCATCTCAGCTAAAGTAGCTGCAGCAGAGGAGCCTGCTAAACCTGAAC
>RGVD01000363.1 GCA_010027395.1 Bacteroidota bacterium | reverse complement strand
TTTGGGCACTACAGTTCTTCAATTTCTCTGATTCGCTGATTCCTGAGTACGCCAAATGTATTGTATATTTTTCTAGAAACTTCATTCAATTTTGATGGTACCTGGTAGAGCTTTCCCGTTGATGAATCTCTCAATACGCTTGATTGGCAACGCCAAAGTGCTCTCCTAACATCTTGAATGCTTACCTTTTCTTGTTGAAGTTCAATCCGATATTCTGCATGCCGTAGGAGTGAAAATGCAAGATAGCAAAGCAAAATATGAGCTTCAATACGTTCAGATTTAAAATGATAAATCGGTCTAATCGACAAATCACTTTTATGAATTCTGAAAGACTCTTCAATTACCCAAAGACGCCTATAAAGAGCTAGTAATGTTCCCGCATCTGCCTCGGCATCATTAGTTATTACACCATGTAAGCCATCCCACAACTCCTCCTGAGCAATTTTTTCTTCATCAAAAGTGATTTTTCCCTCACCTTCAACGGCAAGAAATTTTTGATATCCTCGATTGGATACCAATTTTTTTATGTTTTTACCGGAGCCAACTTTTTTTTGAACCTTTTCAATCACTCTTCGACGGTCTTCCTTGTCTTTGTATGCTCTTTTTTCGTTATAAGTAACAACTAAACGTCTCCCATTTGAAAGCTTCATTTCTTGTTTCCAATATGGTTCGTTTTGAAAATGAATAAGCTCTCCCCGCTTTTTTAAAATAGCATCAGGGTTTTTTTTAAAGACTGTTTTCAATTTGGCTGCAATTACATACTTGATTTTTGTTTCCTCTAATGCAGCTAAATTAGCTTCACTCATCATAGCTGCATCGGCTACTACAAGAACTTCACCTATAGACAGGGTTTTTCTCCATTCCGCAAGAGCTAATTGAATTGTAGACACATCGGCTGTATTTCCCGGAAAAGTCTTATAACCAATCGGCAATCCTTTATCTGTAGTTGCGAGAGCTAAAACAATTTGTGTTGAATGAAATTTTTGATCTTTAGAATAGCCAAATCTGCGCAATTCATCTTCTTCAACGCTTTCAAAATAAAGAGTTGTGACATCAAAAAGGAGCATATTGATTTTGCCAAAGCACAACAGCTCGGTTGCATGATAGACCTTTTGTTCAAATAGTTCTTTTTTTTCAACAAGAGCGTCCATCATGCGATAGATCCGGTCCAGATCAATATTAACGCCGAAATCAGCTGCAAGCATTTCCTGCGAAGCATGTTTACTGGAAGGTCGGGCGATCCTTGCTAAAACAAGCTCTTTAAGAACTTCACTTTTTTTCCGTGTCAATATCTGATGAAATCCAAGCTGTTGAAATAAATCCCCAAAAATGTCATGAAATCCCTCCACAACCCGCTTTTCTTCTGTAAGGTTGTTAAGATCTACTTGAAGATTTTTTATAGTTGGCTGCTGATCATTATGATTTATTGCGCACTGAACTTCGTCGGCTAGCAGAGGGGTTGTGTCTTCATTAGAAGGTGTGTCATCCAGATTAAAAAGAAATGGACCATACCTATCTTTTTCAATTTGCTTCTTAATTGCATCGGCTAACCTCATAAGCTCTTCAAGCTGTTGAGGATCGCGAGCCATTCCAACGTGGCGAACAATAACTTGTCGAATAGTACTACCAGAGCGAATGCTTTCGCAAATTTGTACTTTTTTGACTTGAGACTTAGAAGTAGATTTAATTCGTATAAACATGCGCTCAATCATAAGCAAAATGGAAAAATAAAGAAAGGTAAATGTTTTTAGATGGGGCACTACAAAACTGAGAAAACACATTTTCTAGAGAGGAGCACTCTTAAAAACGCTTAAAAAATGCGGAAGTCGGGAGCAATCCTTTATGATTTCCTTTAACCGGCAGTACATAATGGGCTTCTTTGTTTACAATTTTTTCAACAATTGCCTTTTGGGTGTTTAT
>RGVD01000362.1 GCA_010027395.1 Bacteroidota bacterium | reverse complement strand
AAACACCGAAAAACCAACATTATCAAAATTTATCCGCACCTGCCAATTCATTATCCACCATCATCCGGTCATTCAAATCAGCCGTTACCATTGAATCCCGAAAAATAAACCCAAATTTCGAATGGCAATCACGATTTCATGACCATATTATCAGTGATGTTCAATCGTTTGCCCGGATTAGGAATTATATCATCAACAATCCTGCAAATTGGGGAAAGGGTAAAATGTAAAATTGGTTGTTTTTATTTGTATCAACTACACCTTTGGTAAACTAAAATAAAAAGTGCTGCCTTTTTTTGGTTCGCTTTCGGCCCAAATTTTACCACCATGCTTATTAATAAACTCTTTACATATCAGTAATCCAAGGCCTGTTCCTTTCTCGCCAATTGTTCCAATGCTGCTTTTTCGCTCCTTATTGTCAAATAGGTTTTTTGCCGTTTCACTATCCATGCCAATACCATTGTCAGTAACGGAAACAACTATTTCGTTGTCATTTTCTTTAGCCATTACTTCTATTTTACCGCTATTGCTTGTAAATTTAAGTGCATTAGAAAGCAAATTACGCAGCACTAAATCTATTTGATCGAAGTCGGCCATAATACATGTGTCTTGGTGAATATGGTTTTTGATTTCAATTTGTTTTTGATTAGCACTTTCCTGCAGCAATTCTTGATTTTGATTTACAATTTCAAACAAATTTATCTGTTTGATTTGAATAGCATAATCCTCTTCCATGTGGCTTTTAGACCATAAGAGTAGATTTTCTAAAAAGCGATTGAGATAGGTTAGTTGTAAGTCAAGTTTTTTCTTTAACTCTGAAAATTCCTGAATGCTGATGCTCTTATCATCCAACATTTCTAAAATTTGAATCAATGCACCGAGTGGACTTCTTAAATCATGTGATAGTATAGAAAAGGTTTTATCTTTTAACTGATTCATTTGAGATAGCTTTGTACTTTGTTCTTCTATTTCAAATTTTTGCTTTAGTATGAGTTCCTTGGTTTCTTTTTCCTTTTTAACATTATTAATTACGGGCACAATAATGAATACAGAAATGATTAAAAATGATAATAAACCGATAGTGATGTATTTTTGCCTTGTGGTTTCCTCCTCTTTTATTGCTTTATCCTTTTCAAGTAATTCAATCTTACTTTGCTTTTTATCTAATTCATAATTGAACTGATTTTCGGCAATTTTTTTATTAGTTTCTTTATTATTGTTACTGTCATTATATATGGCATTAAGTTCTTTGAATTTATATGCATTTTTAAAATCATTCAATGAGAGATATGCTTTTGCAAGGCTTGATGTGGCATCAGGTATAGGTATTAAGAAGTTAAAGTCTCTTGCTATTTGATAACCCTTGATTAAGTATTCAATTCCAAGTTGGGTTTTACCTGTATTTACATAAACTGAACCAATTCCAATATTTATTTCGGCTTCTTGCTCGAGTCCATATAATTTCTCACCTCTTTTCTTGGCCATCATATAATAGTCTAGTGCTTTTTCATATTTCTTTTGTTTAGAGAAAATATCTGCTAAAGCTAAAATGCATAAAGACTCATCAAATTTATACCCTGTGGTTAAGGCAAGCTGATATCCTTTGCTCTGGTAAAACGTTGCTTGTTCGTAATTTTTTAAATTGTAGTAAAGCAACCCAATATTATAATATGCTTCAACAAGACCTAGGATGTTATTGTTACTTTTGTAAATGGCTATTGCTCTTTGAAGGTATTCCAATGCCTCTTTGTAATTACCAATTGCACTATAAACCCCAGCAATATTGTTTAAACTATTTGCAATAAGGTCTCTTTGTCTTGTAGATCCTCCCTGAGTTTTAATCCTTTCATCATATAGATAAAAGCCTCAGTATATTTCATTTGGTTGTATAAAGAATTACCAAATCACCGACTGCCCATAG
>RGVD01000361.1 GCA_010027395.1 Bacteroidota bacterium | reverse complement strand
GTATGTTTTTCCCCAGATGGCAAACATTTAGCAACAGGTAGTATGGACAAATCAATCAGAATATGGGATGTTGCGAGTGGGAAATGTATTGATACTTTAAATGGACACTCTTCTGGTGTTTTGTCAGTATGTTTTTCCCCAGATGGCAAATTCATAGCTTCTTCTAGTCGAGATGGGTTTATAAAAATATGGGATATTGGGAGTGCACAATGTGTGAAGTCTTTAAATAAACAGCCTAGTTTTGTTAGTTCAGTATGTTTTAGTCCAGATGGCAAACAATTAGCATCGTGTGGAGCCAACAATATAAAACTATGGGATATTGAGAATGGACAATGTTTTATAACGTTATTAGGGCACACCCAATGGGTTGGTTCAGTATGTTTTTCGCCAAGTGGAAAACAAATTGTATCGGGAAGTGATGATGAAACAACTAAGATATGGGACGTTGAGACAGGGCAATGTAATAAGACGTTATTATTTTTGAATTCAAGCTGGGTTAGTTCTTTATGTTTTTCACCAGATGGTAAACACTTATCATCAGGCGGTGGTGACGCGACAATAAAAATATGGGATGTTGAAAGTGAGCAATACTTTAGGAACTTATCAGGGCATTCTGGTTTGGTTAATTCAGTTTGCTTCTCACCAGATGGTAAATATCTAACATCAGGTGGTCGTGATAAAACTATAAAAATATGGGATGTTGAAAGTGGAAAATGCAATAATACTTTATTAGGGCATACTGATTGGGTTAATTCAGTTTGCTTTTCACACGATGGCAGATACATAGCATCGGGAAGTGATGATAAAAATATAAAAATTTGGCAGTTTAACGGTTATAAACCTAGGCCTAAATTGCCAGCACAATTAGAAGCATCGCAGCTAATATTCAATGATTCCAAAGGCAATAACAACAAGCTAATTGACGGTAACGAGCAATCCCAAATAAGCTTTCAACTTAAAAACACAGGCAAGGGCAGTGCGTATGGTATTGTGGTTTCGCTTAGCACTGAACAAGATGTAAAAGGCATTAGCTATCAGAAAGAATACAAAATAGATGAATTAGCTCCCAACGAAGAGAAGCAAATTGTTATGAATATCACTTCAGATTTTAACACAGAAAATGCGAAAGTGAAATTCATCATCAAAACCAAAGAAGCCAATGGTTTTGATGCCCCTGATGAAATAATACATGTAGAAACGGCCAAGTTTTTAAATCCTTTGGTGTCTATCGAAGATAATAATTTCAGTAGCGAAAAGGGAGGTATTGCTAAGCTCGGAGAAGTAATTACCTTAAACTTTGCAGTGCAGAATAAAGGGCAGGGTGATGCGAAAAATGTAAAGATTGTTTGTACATTGCCTCCATCCAATGTATTTGCCGCGGGCGAAACAGAGTTTACTGTTCCATTACTTAAACCAAACGAAAGTAAAATCATCAATTTTGATTTTTTTCCTAATAGAATTTATAAGCAAAACAATATTCCTGTTGCGATAGACATAACCGAAAGCTATGGCAAATATGGCGAAAGCAAAACCTGCACAGTGGCTTTAAACACTGAACTCAAACAGCAAAACGAAATTATAGTGCAAGGCACTAAAAAAGAAAGCATTGAAATAAAAAGTGTTTCATTGTTATCGGATATTGACAAAAACCTACCAAGTGTCAATGGTAATAATACCAATGCCATAGCCGTAATTATTGGTAATAGCAATTATGCAAACACCAAATCTGTAGCCTACGCTATAAGCGATGCGCAAAGCATGAAGAATTATTTAATCAATGTGTTGGGTCTTAAAGAAGGTAATATTTTGTTTAAGGAAAATGCTACACTTGGTGATTTCAATACTTTGTTTGGCACTAAAGAAAATCAAAAAGGTAGATTAGCAAATACCATAAAAGAAAACATATCGGATGTGTTTATTTTTTATGCAGGACATGG
>RGVD01000037.1 GCA_010027395.1 Bacteroidota bacterium | reverse complement strand
CATCTCTCACCATAAAATCAAGTTTAGGTCCATAAAATGCTGCCTCACCAAGTTCAACTATTGTATTTAAACCCTTTTCAGCTGAAGATTCAATAATGGCATTTTCAGCCAAAACCCAATTTTCATCCGATCCAATATATTTGGTTTTATTTGCAGGGTCACGTAAAGATATTTGAGCAGTAAAGTCTTTAAAATCAAGTGCTTTAAACACGTATAGAACTAGGTCTATTACTTTACAAAATTCTTCTTTTACTTGATCTGGACGGCAAAACAAATGCGCATCATCTTGCGTAAATCCACGCACACGCGTCAAACCATGCAATTCACCTGCTTGCTCATATCTATAAACGGTTCCAAATTCTGCATATCGCACGGGAAGGTCTTTATACGATTTTGGCGAAGATTTATATATTTCACAATGATGAGGGCAATTCATAGGTTTTAAGAAAAACTCCTCCCCTTCACGAGGTGTTTGAATAGGTTGGAATGAATCTGCTCCATATTTTTCATAATGACCAGAAGTCACATATAAATTTTTATGTCCTATGTGAGGCGTAATAACTGGCAAATAACCGGCAGCCATTTGGGCCTTTTGTAAAAACTGAACCAATTTTTCGCGAAGTGCAGCACCTTTAGGTAACCATAATGGCAATCCCATTCCCACTTTTTCAGAGAATGTAAACAACTCCAATTCCTTGCCTAGTTTACGATGATCTCTCTTTTTGGCTTCTTCAAGCATAAGCAAGTACTCATCCAATTCAGATTTTTTAGGAAATGTTATGCCATAGATACGGGTTAATTGTTTATTTTTTTCATCTCCACGCCAATACGCACCGGCCACTGACGTTAATTTTATGGCCTTAATAAATCCTGTATTTGGTATATGTGGACCACGGCATAAATCAGTGAAATTACCTTGTTGGTAAAAAGTAATTTGACCATCTTCCAATCCATCAATCAACTCTAATTTGTATTCATCTCCCTTTTCAGTAAAGTAATTTAATGCATCCGATTTGGAAACTTCTGAGCGATTGAAGGCGTTTGATTGCTTAGCTAGTTCAGACATTTTAGCTTCAACTTTAGCTAAATCATCTGCACTAAAACTTTGTCCGTTGAAATCAACATCGTAATAAAAGCCATTTTCCACAGCAGGACCAATCCCAAATTTGGTGTTTGGATACAAGGCCTCAATAGCCTCTGCCATTAAATGAGCTGAAGAGTGCCACATTGTTTGCTTGGCTTCTTTATCATTCCATGTAAGCAAAGTAAGCTGACAATCTTCGTTTAAACTCCTTGTAGCATCAACCACATTTCCGTTTACTTTGGCTGCCAATACATTTCTGGCCAATCCTTCACTGATTGATTTGGCCACATCTAAGGCGGTTGTGCCCCGGTCATACGAACGAACGGAACCGTCTGGTAAGGTAATATTTATCATATAGGTCTGCAATATAACGCATTTAAGCGCAGTGCAAAAATTTCGAAAAGCAATTTGAGATTTTTTTATAAAAATCAATCAGTTTTAAACACAAGACCCAAAAACAACTCAGACATTTCTATTGCTATTATAAACAGAAGTATAAATTGAAAAAACTGCAGTAATCATGCATAAATTATGAAATTAATTGCAACCAATTGGTAAAAAATAAGTCTAAGTATTTGTAATTGTCAATTAATTACTAATTTTCGCCCATTAAATTTTATACAAAATAACAAAAATGAGAAAATTTTATTCAGTTTTAGCTGCATCATTATTGGCAGCATCAGCGTTTGCCCAAACAAACATGAACTTAAAAAAAGAAATCTTACCTTACAAGCGTTCGTTTTCTAATTTAAACAACAAAGAAATGAGAAAAGCAGATCCAACTTCAAATTGGTATACGCCTTCTGATTTCATTGCTGATCAAGCTACGTTCCAATCTTCAATTAATGTATTAATGGGAGACACTTCTGGAAAATGGATCAACACAGACGGAACCATCAGATTTGGAAGCGCAGTGGATGGAGCTATGGGACAAGTTATTGACCCTAAAGATGATAACATCGATTTAATGTCAACTAACCAAGTTCCTAAATTTAGTAAATTTACCAATTTTTCTGTTGACTCAATCGCATTTGAATATGCTTACATTAGAAGAGTTGATTCTGTTAATAATTCTCCAGTTGTTGACACCATTTTCGTATATTATTTCAAAGGATCACAAATAAGTACATCTCAATCTTTAGTTAAAGCAGGCGAAACCAAAACAACTAAATTTGGTATGTTAGGTTGGAATTTCAAAACTCGTACCCCTGACAATTATATCGGTATCGATACTATTCTTTTGGATAAATCATTCTCAACAAAACTTCCTGACGCTAATGGTTGGGATGGTGCCTTAATGAGATGGAAAGTAAAAACTCCAGTTTCTGTTACCACCGCAAATGGTTCAAGTAAAAACTCACTAATTGCTTATGCTATTAAATTCAAAGCGGGTATGACTTACGATACTTCTTATGTTTTGGAAGATAGAAGAGATGCAACACAAATACCTGCTAACACTAAATGGGTTAACTATTTCAGTGGTACAGTTAGTGCAAATACAGGTCCAGCTATTGAAAATGATGTATTTTTTAATAGCTACCTAAGTTCACCAGGTGCATTCTCATATGAGAAAAGCAGTCTAGGTTGGACTGGTTGGTATCCAGGTTATGGTTATACAAACTATATTTACTCAAGCTTCGGTGCTTTCTTAACATCTACAAATGTAGGTATCCGTGAAAAAACTGATAACTTCGTTTTAGGTAATGCATTTCCTAATCCTTCAAATGGTGCTGTAAGCATTTCTTTTAAAATGAAATCAAACGATAACGTTAACATTAGCGTTTACAATTTGTTAGGTGCAAAAGTTGCTGAAGTTGCTAATGGAACTTTCACAACTGGTGAGCATTCAGTGAATGCTAATTTAGGTAACCTAAAAGCAGGTGTTTATTTATACACAATGACCACTGGTGCTGCTAGCCAAACTCAAAAATTAATTATCGCTGAATAATATTTAATATAATTTTTTGAAAAAGCTGCCCTTGAGGCAGCTTTTTTTTTGACTTTTAAAATCATTATTTCTTCAATTCGATTGACTAGTTTATTTTGCAAAAAAATTAACGACTTTGATTACTTCATTAAAAATAAAAAACTACGCTATCATTAAAGAGGTTGAGATTGAATTTGGACCGAAACTAAATATCATAACGGGTGAAACAGGTGCTGGAAAATCAATTATGATGGGTGCTTTAGGCTTGATTTTAGGCGAAAGAGCAGATGCAAAATCTTTGATGAACCATGATGACAAATGTGTAATTGAATGTAGTTTTGATATCAAAAAAGATAAGCTAAAATCATTCTTTAAACAAAACGAATTGGATTATGATGACTTATGTATTGTAAGAAGAGAAATTACAAACAGCGGAAAGTCTAGGGCCTTTATTAATGATACACCAGTAACACTAAATCTACTAAAAGATTTAGGTTCTAGGCTAGTTGACATTGTTAGTCAACACGAAACATTAGAGCTAAATGAAGCAGAATTTCAGTTAGAAATTATTGATGCCATTGCCGATAACCTAGAGTTATTGGAAGATTACAAAAACACATTCCACCAATATAAAAACTGTTTAAAACAACTCGAGGAATTGAATGAAAGGGAAGCCAAAGCCAAACAAGATGAAGATTATTATAAATTTATTTTAAACGAGTTAAGTGATGCCAAAATTCAGGAAACTGAGCAAGAAGAACTTGAAAATGTTTTGAATGTGTTAAGCCATGCTGAAACCATTCAAGAAGCCGCCTATAATGCCTATACTTTATTAGATGGAACAGAAAACTCATTAATCGACCAATTGAGAGTTATCAAATCAGGTTTATCAAGTTCTCAAAAACACCATAAAGGCATTGAAGAATTAAGCATAAGAATAGAACAAAGCACCATTGAACTAAAAGACATTGCAGCTGAATTCGAAAACATATCGAACCTATCTCAGGCCAATCCAGTCGAACTAGAAAGAGTTGATGCTCGACTTCAATTATTATTTAATTTGCAAAAGAAACACAGATTAAATAACAATATTGAATTATTAGAATTTCAAAGAAAGTTAGAAAACGACATCTTGGCTATTAGCAGCCTTTCAAAAGAAATTGAGCAAAAAGAGCTTGAATTGAAAAACCATCATGAAAGTGTTTTAACCAAGGCCAAAGTTCTTTCTGAAAAACGAAAAAATTGTATTCCTGAAATTGAAAAAAATATTTCAAAACTTTTAGCCCAAGTGGCAATGCCAGATGCTGAACTAAAGGTAAAACATACTTCTTTAGATAATGACAAAATAAATCAAACAGGAACAGACATGATTGAGTTTTACTTCGCAGCTAACAAGGGTAGTCAAATGCAGGTCATCAACAAAGTGGCATCTGGAGGCGAATTGAGTAGATTGATGCTTTGCATAAAATCATTAATAAGTGATAAGATAAGTTTGCCAAGCATTGTATTTGATGAGATTGATACAGGTATTTCAGGAGAGGCTGCCCTTAAGGTAGGCAATGTGATGAAGGAACACGCCAAAAAACACCAAGTACTTGCCATAACACATCTCCCTCAAATTGCAGCAAAAGCAGATAATCATTTCAATGTATACAAAACCATTGATGACAATACAACCCGAACCAATATTCGTAAATTAAATGAGATTGAAAGGCAAAATGAAATTGCGGTGATGCTTGCAGGAAACAAGCCCTCAGAGCAGGTTTTACTAACAGCACGAGAAATGATGGGTGCTTAATTAATAGAAGTTAATTTTATTCACCTTCAAGTTCTTTCAACTTCCAACTAAAAATCATTCCAAGTTCAGTTGCTTTTTGTTTAGCCAAGTCGGCTGTTTTGCCCTCATATAAATCATCCACACTCTGCTCAAATAAGGATAACCAAGCAGTGAAGTGTTTTTCCTTAATGTGGCGTTGAATATGGGCATCAAAAACATTACCACTAAAGCCGGTTTTTCCTATCAACAAAAAATTCCAAAAACTTATCATCCTAGGCAAATGATGCTCCCAATGGGTTTTGGTAAAAAAGGGAGCCAACAATGCATCTTTTTGAATTCTATCATAAAAAGCATTCACCAAGGTTTCTAAATCAGCTTCGGTTTCAATATCTCGTTTGCTCATGCTTTTAAGATTTAATTTTTAGTTTGGCAAATCTCAAAACAATCATCTTTTTGCCTTCCGTTTCAAATTCGATATGGGCCTTTTTATTGTCACCATGACCTTCAACCATAGTTACTTTTCCAAGACCGAAACGCTGGTGTTCAACAATTTGTTCGGCCTGCAAATTACTGGTATCATCTCCTACAAAATTAGGATCAATCGGCTTGGCAGCAGGCTTGCTGGCAGGCGCGGATGTTTGCTTAACCAAAAGAGGTGTTCCTTGCCTCACACCTGTAATTGTTTTTCCTACTCCCGCTGTGCTTGTTGTGGTAGCTTGTTTCGAAGTAAAAATACTATCCATTTGTAAATATTGAGGATCCAACTCACTCAAAAACCTACTTGGTTCGCTACTGCTAATCGTACCGAATTTAAATCGACTGCTAGCAAATGACAGTGTCAATTTCTTCATAGCTCTTGTTATTGCTACATAAAACAACCTTCGTTCCTCTTCTAAATCTTGTCTACTATTAAGTGACAATTGTGAAGGGAAAAGGTTCTCTTCCAAACCCACTATGTAAACATATGTAAACTCCAATCCTTTTGAAGCATGGATAGTCATCAAAGTTACCTTATCGTTGTCGGCCTCATCATTTTTATCAGCATCGGTCAACAAGGCAATATCTTGCATGAACTCTGTAAGTAAACCATACTTCTGCACCCCATCATCATCCACACTATCGTCCTCACTAAACTCCTTGATACCATTCAACAACTCTTCAATATTCTCATAGCGAGCAATACCCTCAACGGTTTTATCTTCATACAACGACTTTAGAATACCTGTTGACTTTGCTATATGCATGGCCACATCATAGGCAGGCTTATTGAGCATGGTATTAAAACTCTTTATCATCATGACGAAATCTTCTAAAGCTCCAGAAGATTTTATGCCATAATACTGAGCATTTTCAATCACTTCCCACAAAGATTTTTGATGTTCATTGGCCACTACCGCAAGGCGTTCCATGGTCGTTTTACCAATGCCTCTTACCGGATAGTTAATCACACGCTTCAATGCTTCTTCATCATTATAATTTATGGTCAGCCTAAAATAACCCAATATATCTTTTATCTCTTTACGATGGTAAAAACTCATGCCACCATAAATACGATATGGAATATTCAGCTTGCGCAATGCTTCCTCCAATGATCGGCTTTGCGCATTGGTTCGATATAACAAGGCAAAGTCCTTATTCATGGCGCGGCTATTCATCTTTTCTTGAAAAATAGATTGAGCCACCATACGACCTTCTTCATTATCAGTTAAAGCTCTTAGCACTCTAATTTTTTCACCACTTTCATTATCCGTCCAAACCTCTTTCTTAAGCTGCTCTTTGTTATGTGTGATAATACTACTTGCTGCTTTTACTATGGTTTGTGTACTGCGATAGTTTTGTTCAAGTTTATAGGTTTTCACATCTGGAAAATCCTTTTGAAAACCCAAAATATTTTTGATATTGGCACCTCGGAAGGCGTAGATACTCTGGGCATCGTCACCTACTACCGCTATGTTTTGATGAACAGCAGCTAACTTTTTGATAATTGAGTATTGGGCATAATTGGTATCCTGAAACTCATCCACCATGATGTATTTAAACTGATGTTGGTATTTATGCAATACATCAAGGTGGTTTCTGAACAATTCAAAAGTCTTGATTAACAAATCATCAAAATCCATAGCGCCCGCTCTAAAGCAACGTTCTTGGTATGTTTTATAGATCAAACTAAACTTTGGTCTTCCTGTAGATGCATCGTATTCATTATTCTCAGGGTTATGAAAATATTCATTTGCATCAACTAAAGAATTTTTTGCAGCTGAAATACGACTTAGCAAAACATTGGGTTTATAAAGCTTGTCATCTAACTTCATCTCATTGACAATACTTTTCAAAAGACTTTTGGCATCGTCAGTATCATAAATAGTAAAATTTCTAGGAAAGCCTATTTTTTCGTGCTCCACTCTCAGAATACGAGCAAATATACTGTGGAAGGTACCCATAAATAAATTACGGGATTCGTTGCCAACAACGGCATGAATTCGTTCACGCATTTCGCGTGCAGCTTTGTTGGTAAATGTTAGAGATAATATTCGAAAAGCATCGTTACCTTGTTCTAAAATATGGGCAATGCGATAGGTTAATACTCGGGTTTTTCCGCTGCCTGCCCCTGCAACAATCATCACAGGACCTTCAATGTTTTCTACAGCTTCGCGCTGGCTTGGGTTAAGAATTGATAAGTAATCCACATGTCAAAACTAATGAATAAGGATGTGGATTGTGATAATAAATATCAACAATGATTAAGGCTGCTTGATGGTAGAATCATTTTCAACCTCAACAAAATGTTCAGGTTGAAAAGGCTCAAGAAGCCATGTTAATGCATAAAATGCCATTAAAGGAAAAAACAAAATAGCATATATTACAATAAATAATATCTTTCCTCTCAGACTAAGTTCGTTCAGCGACACCATATCAAATTTAATTTCTTGAAATTTATTCTCTGTAAATGAATAAATCGGCTTAAAATATATAGCTTTTGAACAATAGAATTTAAAAAGTATAAAAATGTGTACAATATTTTAATGATTCAACTTGACGTAGAAAAACAGCGAATTGATATCCTAAATCTACCTATTTACATAATAAGTTAATTAACTAAATGCTTAACTATCCTTTCTTTTCAGGAACCAATTACTTTTTTCACCTGCGTTTTGAACAAGGTTTTGCTTATTTTCATTCTGATAAAAAATCTGACCTGATGCAAAAGCAGCTACCTGTGAAGATCCTTCTGATGCTTTTTCTAACAAATCTGGGCTAAAATATTTTTCAATAAATTTAGTATCAAAGTTGGCTGTTATAAATGCTTCATGTTGCATTACGAACTT
Organism: Bacteroidota bacterium; assembly: GCA_010027395.1. Taxonomy (GTDB): domain Bacteria; phylum Bacteroidota; class Bacteroidia; order UKL13-3; family UKL13-3; genus RGVD01. The sequence continues at coordinate 7,286 of RGVD01000037.1, read as the reverse complement.
ACCAAAAGGCAAAGTGGTTTCAATTCCTGTCAACCTCTTCCCTATCTTTACCAAAAGTAATAAGTTTGGCTATCATTGGGTCATATTGGATAGGTATATCCATACCTGCTTCAAAACTATCATCCACACGCACGCCATAGCCCTGAGGTATTTTGTATGATTGCAATCTTCCAATATCAGGTAAGAAATTATTGGCAGGATCTTCTGCACAAACCCTTAATTCAATAGCATGTCCACTAATTTTAAGATCAGCTTGGGTGTAACCTAAAGCTTCACCCCTAGCTATTCTAATTTGTTCTTTTACAAGATCAAGTCCTACGATTTGCTCAGTAACAGGATGCTCAACTTGCAAACGGGTATTCATCTCTAGGAAGTAAAAATTTAGTTTTTCATCTACTAAAAACTCAACGGTTCCGGCACCCACGTAGTTGCAAGCTTTGGCCACATTCACAGCGGCCTCCCCCATTTTGGTTCTGACTTCTTCAGTTAAACAAGCCGATGGAGCCTCTTCAACCAGCTTTTGGTGTCTGCGTTGTATGCTACATTCTCTTTCAAACAAATGTAAAATATTGCCATGAGTGTCACCCAATATTTGAAATTCAATATGTCGAGGGGAGCCTACATATTTTTCAATAAAAACTGCATCATCTCCAAAAGCCGATTTTGCCTCAGATTGAGCCATTTTAATTTGTTCTTCAAACTCACTTTCTTTTTCAACTACACGCATTCCCTTACCGCCCCCACCAGCACTTGCTTTTATTAATACTGGATAACCAATCTGCGCAGCAATTACCTTAGCTTCAATAATATCTTTAACGGCTTCTTTTGTCCCAGGAACCATCGGCACGTTGAATTTAGCCACTGCATTCTTTGCTGAAATTTTGCCTCCCATCAAATCCATACTTTCAGCACTGGGGCCAATAAAGGTAATTCCAGCCTCTTTTACCCTGCGAGCAAAATGTGCGTTTTCACTTAAAAAACCATAGCCAGGATGAATGGCATCCGCTCCAAGTCTCAAAGCGGTTTCAATGATTTTATCTCCTAATAAATAACTTTGGTTGCTAGGTGGAGGACCAATACAAACAGCTTCATCAGCATACCTTACATGCAGCGCCTTCCTATCAGCTTCGCTATACACCGCAACTGTTTTAATACCCATTTCCTTGGCTGTACGCATTACCCTCAAGGCAATTTCGCCTCTATTAGCTATTAGTATTTTCTTCATGATTGATGCGAATATAAAATTATTACACAATTAACTAATGAGTAATGTCAAGAGGTGCCTTATGAGATTATTTATCAATCACTTCTCATAAAATGCGATATGATGCAAATCGGGGTACAAATAGACTCTTGAATAATTTGCTTTTCAATAGTATTAATTATTACCTCATATGAATTGAAATACCATATATGTATGCATAAATGGCTTTGTATTTTTGATAATTATAAAAAATGATAGAGATATGGTACGTTTTATTCAACATATAACTTAGTTGCTGAAATTGCATACACCATAGGAATCTTATTGTCCAAATGTTTGATGCGAAATTTATTAGGTTCAAATTCCACGGTATGCTTAAAACAGTTATAAGGCGAATAGTCAAACTCATCAAAAGAATTAATGAAGAGGTTATTTTTTATAAGACTATTCATCACTTCGCTCAAACCATGATTCCACATCACATATTCTTGCTTTAGGTCAGCACTCCTATCAGCATAAGTTCCATTCTCTATTTCTACGATAGGTCCTGTGTTAAAATAATTATATCCAATTCTATCAAAATCATCATCAAACATCCATACTACAGGATGAAATTCAACAAATACAAATTTGCCATTAGGCTTTAAAAAATGCTTTATTACTGATGCCCATTTGTCCAAATCAGGTAACCATCCTATGGTTCCATAACTTGTATAAACCATATCAAATTGTTGATTTAGTATTTTGGGTAGGCTATAAATATCCGAACAAATAAAATTTGCATTCGAATTAATCTTCAAAGCTATTTCCTTTGCCATATCGATTGATTTATCTGATAAATCAACTCCAACAACCTCAGCCCCCATGCGTTGAAGCGAAATAGTATCTTGTCCAAAATGGCATTGCAGGTGCAAAATGCTTTTACCTTTTATATCACCTAGTAAATTCAATTCAATATCATTCAATGAACTTTTACCTTTATAAAAAGAATCCATATCATAAAACGTTGAATTAACATGATAATCCGTTCTGTTATTCCATGATTGTTTGTTTATTTCTATATAGTCTATTTCCGGGTTCATACTTTTTTATTTAATTGATACCAATATTCTTTACTTATACTTAGCCAATCACACCTTAATTCGTGCCACATAAATTGCTCCACAAATTGAAGCCCGCATTTTTCAAGTACCCTGCGCGATGCTTTATTATCTTCATGGGCAGCTCCAATTATTTCTTTCAAATTCAATTGCTCAAAGCCATATTTCAACCAAGCCAAGGTTACTTCTGTGGCATATCCTTTACCCCAAAATTGGGGCATAAATCTATAACCAATATCGTAGTAATTTACTTTGTTGTTTTCGGGTTCAGTTATAAATTTTAAACCACTCCAGCCAATAAACAAGCCTGTTTCTTTTTCAATGGTTGCCCATCTGCCTATGCCGTTGGTTTGGTATTGGTTCCTTACCATTGTAATTACTTCTTGCACTTGTTCTATATTTTTAACAGGATTTTCGCCAAGGTATTTGTGAACCTCCGGGTTTGAATCCAATTCAAACATTTTCTTATCATCGCTTGGTAAAAGTTCTCGTAAGAGGAGCCTTTCAGTTTCTATAGGTTTATTGTTCATGTGGTTTATTTAAATAGAGCAAGCAGGATTACAAATTACTTCAAAGTTAACTGAATTGGCTATGTAACAAATTTCGTGTGCTTTATGATGCAGCTCAATAGCTCTTGGTATCATGCTTTCGTGTTTTACTTTTATGTTTGGATTTAAAGTTACCGCTTTAAATTGCCCACCACCATTGGAGTTTTCTATCATTATACCCGTGGCTTGGTCAATGTATTCAGTTACGATAACATGTGGCAGGATGAGATAGCCGATACCAGCAAATCTTCAGGATTCAGTTTCGAATTATCTCCAACAGTTGCATTGTCGGTAGTTAAGTGTAAATCTGGCTTTCCATTGTTATGAACAATATGACTTCTATCGTAAGTCCTTACATTATTTGTTCCTTCTCCTTTATTGCCTTGCCGCACAGTGGTTACTTTGTAATGATGTTCATGTGTCATGGTTTATTCACTCTATAAATATTTACTAATTCTCCATTGCTAATTGTTGTTTTTTCTAACTGCATTCCATTCTCAAGGGCCACCTTTATTGAATCTATATTCTCGGGAACTATTACCGAAATGAGTGAAGTTGCATAATGATTTTCAAAAGCAAAATCTTTGCATTTTTTTGCTGCTTCACTGGCATATCCTTTTCCTCTAAAAGAAGGCATAAGCGAATAACCAATTTCTAACTCTTCGGTATCATCAATGGTTTGAATGAGCAAACCACATTGTCCAACAAATGCCCCTGTTTTTTTCTCTATTAGAGCATTCATCCCACCAAGTCCATTTTCATATCGATGAAATACCTTGTTAAACCATATTCTGCAATGTTCAATTGGATCTTCAACCTTTAATTGTTCTCGCGAAAAAATGTATTTCAACGAATCAGGATATTTGCAAAATGCTAACCATGTGTCAAAATCTTGTTCAGTAATTCTTCTAAACAATAATCTTTCGGTCTCTTGTCCCTCTAATGAATATTTGAAAGTTGTGTACATATATTAAAAGTCCTCAAACAATAGGACATTAATGAAAATACAATTAACTACTTAATTATTAAAAGCAAAAAATGATAAATAAATTAAAGATGAATTTTTGTTAGGATACTAATCGAAAGGTATTAATTGAATATTTGGTTTATTAGGTTAGCTGCAACCAACTCCATGGGTTTATCTCTGTCTAAAAGTGGGTTTATTTCAGTAAATTCTAATCCAACAATTTTTTCGTTTTTTAACAAACTAGAAAGTAAAAAAGATGCTTCATCTATCGAAAGTCCATTGGGAACTGGAGTTCCTGTACCGATTGAAATTTCAGGATCAAGGCTGTCTACATCAAACGATACATATATCAAATCACAAGATTTCAAATGTTCCAAGGTTTCACTTAATATTGATTCTATTCCAATAGACTTTCTTATCTCTGGGGTAAAATACTTAATCCCCATATTATTAATAATTAACTCTTCTTCCTCCTCAAAATCTCTTAAATCAATAAAAACAAGGTCTTCAGGTAGTATTTTTGGTGTAATTTTTCTATCTCCCAAAGTCAACAATTGCTGCCATAATTTTATTTCTTTTTCAGAAACCTCGTTGTCTTCTTCATCTAATCCATCATCTACTCCTAGGTTTACGGCTAAAGGCATTCCATGCATATTGCCCGAAGGAGTGGTGAAAGGGCTATGCAAGTCTGCATGCGCATCAATCCAAATAACACCTAATTTTTTATCGTGGTAAAAATTTTTGATTGCTGAAACTACAGCAGCACCATTGCTATGGTCTCCGCTAATCACAAATGGAAATTTATTTTCTTTTAGAACACTTTCAACTGCCACTAATGCCCTTTGATGAACATCAAAAATAGACTCAATATTTTTGGAAAAAGGAGGCAAATTCTCTGTTTCTAATCCTTCAGACAGAACCCTAATAACTTCTGAATTACCAACTATTTGATGACCTAATATTTGTAATTGCTTTAAAGTGGCTTGTGGGCCTAGTTTAGCCCCTTTTTTACCAGCACCAAAATCTGACTCAATTGTAATTACTTTTAATTCTTTATTCACAAAAATCCATTTGTTCCGCTTACAAAATTAACAATATTTGGGTAACGACCTAAAATGTAAAATTTTCATTTTAAAATTGTAATTCATATAGATAAACAGCCTATTCATTTATAATTATAGACACAATATTGATTTTTAGCTAATATCTTATATTTTTGACGCTTATGCAATCCTTGAAAAAGCTAATTACGACAATCGCATTGTTACTATTTTTCATAAATGGTAATGCAGAAATTGTAAGTAAGGGCTTTATTGATTTTCGACAAAACAAAGACTTTTTTTCAACCCCAATTGATTTAAATGGGGAATGGGATTTTTATTGGCAAAAGTCATTGATTGATATTCACCCGAAAGTTGCTTCAGAAAAAGTATATGTTCCAGCAAGTTGGGATCACAACAAATATAACCGATATGGATTTGCTACCTATCACATAATAGTTCTCATTGATTCGAAAAAATGCAAATCAACAGTTGGCCTATACGTTCCGAGTATTTGTAACAATTATAATTTATTTATAAACCAAAAAAAAACAGCCTCAGTGGGAAATTTCTCAATCAATGAAATATCTGCTGAACCTGATTATAAGCCTCAAGTAGTTTATTTTATTCCTACTTCGGATACATTAGATATTTATTTTGAGGTATCCAATTACTTTTACAGAGAGGGAGGAATAAATTATCCAATCAAAATTGGTGATGGAAATATTATGAATGCTTTTTTTAACGAAGGTATCATTTTTAGTGCATTCTCTGCAGGAGTATTCTTTATCATGTTTATATACTTCTTATCATTTTTCTTAGTAAGTAAAAGAGATATGATTGCCATCTATTTTTCTTTATTATGCCTAACATCTTGCTTAAGAATCATTAGCACCGACATGGCTATATTGAGGAATTATGACATTTCAATTCCTTGGGAAATTCTGGTGAAAATTGAGTTTATTTCAATTTATAGCATGATCACTTTCGGAGGGTTATTTTTAACATCATTTTTTCCGAAACAAACAAACAAAATTATACTCCACACTATCTGTGTGATAAACCTTCTAATTATTCTATTTACTGTTTTTGCTACTATAAACATTTCTTCTTATGTAATGCCAATCTTTAAATTATTTTCAATAATTCAATTGATGTTTTTGGCAAATGTTGTGTTTAGAGCATTGTTTTATAAGGAGAGACTTTCGTTCATGGTGTGCATTGGTTTCCTGATAGTTTTTTTATGTGGTATTAATGATGCGATTTACAGTGCAGAGGTAATTAAATCGATTTACCTTCTACCAATTGGTTTAATTAGTTTCGTATTTATTATGGCTTTTGTAGTTACTAGAAAGTTTTCATTGGCATTTGTAGATGTTAAAGATTTGTCAGAAGAATTGGCCATAGTCAATAAAAATCAAGAGGATATGCTTGAAAGAAGAACCCTTGAACTTAACAACAAAGCAAACGAACTTGAAAAAAATAATGCCGTAAAAGATAAAATTCTAAATATCATTGCGCATGACTTAAGAGCGCCTATCAAGACCCTTAATCAAGTGCTGAATTGGGTTGAGGAGGACGAAGAGTTAACCATTAAAGAAACAAAAAAATATCTAAATAGTATTAATAGAAATGTTGAAAACCTAAATTTAACAATTGAGAATCTCCTAACTTGGTCGAAAAAAGAACTTAATGGAATTAATTCCGACCTTAGTTCCTTTGATATTAGAAGCATTATTAATCAAGTAATTGAATTGTGTAGGTTACAAACTGACACTAAAGAAATTAAATTAATTAACCACGTTGTTGATAGACATATTGTGTTGGCCGATAGTAATCATGTTCATCTCATATTAAGGAATTTAATAAGCAATGCCATTAAATTTAGTAACACAAAAGGAATCATAAACATTAGCGCCTTTCAAATAAATAACCAATTGCAAGTATGTATTGCAGACAATGGAATTGGAATATCCCCCGATGCACAATCAAAGCTATTCAAGCTTAATGAACACTTTACTACATATGGCACGTCTAATGAAAAAGGTACAGGTTTAGGTTTACTTTTATGTAAAGATTATGTTGAACAAAATGGTGGAAAGCTATGGTTGGAAAGTGAACAAGGAAAAGGAACCAAGGTTATTTTCAGCATAAATATGGCAAATTAAAAATCACTACACTCATAATAATTCCATTAATATAGTCGTTCTACAACTGATTGTGGAATGACAATTGCTAGTCATAACTTTGATAATTCATTCGTTATGTGTATTTTCGTTGACTACATTCAATTTAAAGAAAGTGTTTAATGATATATAAGTTAAGATTTTTATTATTACCCATATCCATTTTGATAAGTCAGTTTGCTGTTTCGCAACCTATCTCAAATCAGAATAACGAGTCTATTATCGCAAGTATCGATAGTAA
>RGVD01000360.1 GCA_010027395.1 Bacteroidota bacterium | reverse complement strand
TATGGAGTATACTGAGTCCAGCTAAAACTTTCAAGCTCTGGATGTTTCTTAAAAATTTGCTTGAAACCCTTAGAAATCAACTTGGAGCTTTCTTTATTTGCTTGTTTTTCTAGTTTAGCTATTTGCTTTTGAATCTCGTTCAGATTACTTTTAATTTGCTGAATACTTTGTATCATATTATCTCCTAGTCAAAATTAACTGTTTTGTATGTTTTTGTTTTTTCTATTTTCTTGAAACTGTCTGGTATACCTTCTTTACCATTATTCATCCAATTTTTAATTTCCATCTCCTGAAGATAATCCTGTGCTGTTGGTATAAATTTCATACCAAAATCTTCTAGAATATGTTGTTCACCAATGTCTCTGACAGAAACTTCTTTCAGATCACTATTGATAATAATGCACCCAAAAATTTTTTCAAGCGGACCATCTGCTCCTATAAACCAACTATTATGAGTCAAACATCTATGACGATTATCTCCAATACAATCTTTACTACTATCCATTAGATTATGAATAGGCATATAATCTTCTGGTTTTCCGCCAAATTTCCTAGCACTATTTTTAGCATGAATCCACGGTTTAGACATCTCTTTTATCTCCATATAGATATTTAAACGTGGGAAAGCGAAGGCTTAGACCTCCATCTTGGTTACTGCTCTCAGCAAAATATTGAACTAAAATAACCTTGCCCAGAATCTTCTTAGGATGCTTGTAAAAATCCTGACGTTGTTCGATACTAAAGCCAGAACCCACTCTCACCTGATGATTTTTATGCATAATAGTGACACACGAAAGCATAGTCTCCTCACATTCTGCACCATCTTTAACGTAACGGAATGGACCCATTTCCAAATCAACTACCTCATATTCATCATCACTAAAACTTTTATATTTTAGCAAATCTTTGCTACGTTTTCCCTTGTAGGGTTCGTCTGCTCTTAAAATCAAACCCTCCCAGCCCGATTTATTAGAGAGACTAATCCACTCCTGAAAATGATCATCGTCCCTAATTTTATCTTGCTCAAGCACACTAAGGCAGGAGCAAGTATTGTCTTTCATAACCGCTTTAAGATTATTCAAACGAATACTGAGAGGTCTATTCTGCTGACCCTTCTTACTATAAAACTCATCATGAGTTAGCACATCGAAAATTTTGTAAGATGGATTAGAGATAGTATGACCTTTCTTTTTGATTTGCTTCATTATGCCCTGAAAATCCTCATTACCATCCTTATCAATCAAACAAAGCTCACCATCAAATACTACATCAGTAATGCCAAGAGCCTTAATGCCACCAGCAACAACGCCCAAAGTATCAAATGTTTTTCCTGTACGGGAGTAAAAGCTAGTATTGCCATTACTATCAACAATAGCAATAAGTCTACAACCATCCAACTTGTGACTAACATACCACCCGTCCTTCCAATCTACAATACTTGGATCATACTTATCTGCAAGAGCAACACTAAACTCTGGAATATGATCTGGAATAGCCTTGTTGATAATCTTGTCGCCAGCCCTAGTTTTCAAATCTTTATCAATGATACAATGAATAAGTTCTTTATGTTTGAGATTATTGTCAATAAAAGTGTTGACTGCACCAATAGCATCATGCCCAGTAATTTCTCGATTCTTCAAAGCATCAAGCAAATCAAAAATAGTATTATAAAATTTTCCTCTCAAAGCAAACTTCTTTTTAAGATTATCGCTGGTCACATTATACTGCCAAAGGGGATGATAGGTATAGAGCAAAATCTTTTTAGCAAACTCTGGGGATGGAGCATCATGATTACAATACTCATCAATAATATTTTGTTTTTCAAGTGTGCTGCTGGTGGCACGAAGGTCACTAATCATATCCCAAACATAATCAAAATCTTGAGTCATTACAAACTTCTCCTGTGTTTTCCAAATTTTACCCTGCGGTAGTCCTTTTGTCAAGTATCGT
>RGVD01000359.1 GCA_010027395.1 Bacteroidota bacterium | reverse complement strand
ACATTAATGCACATTACAATGATGTGCTAGACTTTGCCTGCAAATATGGCACCTATATGGGTGATGGTCTATTTGTATTAAGCATTGCTGTGTTGCTTAGTTTTTTCGATAAAAAAATCGGAATTGCCAGTGTATTTGCCTATACCATTAGTTCACTTATTGTGCAAGGTCTGAAGCACTTGGTTTTTGATGATAGAAACCGTCCCTCTAAGTTTTTGGATATGTCGCAAGTGCATGTGGTGCGGTCACTCGGCTGCAGCCTTTGCCTTTTTTACCATATTGGCTTTGTTTTACCAAAAGCCCGCTTTTCAAATAGTTTGTTTGCTATTGGCTATTTTTACTGCTTATACCAGGATCTATTTATTGCAACACTTTTTTCAGGATACGCTAGTGGGTTCGGTTATTGGCGTTGTCACAAGTGTGTGGGTGTATCATTGGCTTATTGAAAAAAATAAAATTGCTGCTATTTCTACAAAAAAAAGATAAATGCTTCAACTGATTAAAAAATATGATTATGCTGTGGTGGCTATATGGGCGGCCATATTGTTTTTGCCATTCTTAGGCGCAGTGCATTTGTTCGACTGGGACGAAATAAACTTTGCCGAATCGGCAAGGGAAATGATGGTTACGGGCAACTATCAAAAAGTGCAAATCAATTACCAATCGTTTTGGGAAAAGCCTCCCCTATTCTTTTGGCTGCAAGTAATCAGTATGAAATTATTTGGCGTAAACGAATATGCAGCGCGCTTCCCAAATGCTGTGGTTGGTATTGTTACCTTGCTATTGGTTTACTCATTTTCGAAAAAACGTTTTGGAAGAAAAATAGCCTTTCTTTGGGTGTTTTGCGTTACAGGTGCCATCACTCCACATTTATATTTCAAGAGCGGTATCATAGACCCATTATATAATCTGTTTATTTTCATAGCCGTTTATGTGTTGCACCTGTTTTCACTTGAGGCTGATGAAAAGAAAAAAACATCTTACTCCCTCCTATTGGGCTCTGCTGTTGGCCTGGCCATATTAACCAAAGGCCCTGTAGCACTCATCATTGTGCTGCTTACCTTGTTTGTTTATTTGGCATTCACTTCGTTCAAGTTCTTTTTCTCCATCAAACATTTTCTATTGGTTACCATCACAGCACTAGGCATCAGCTTGTTTTGGTTTGCCTTTGAATTGTATAGCAATGGGTTTACCTTTATCAATGAGTTTGTTAGCTACCAAGCTGATTTGTTTAAAAACCCTGTGGCAGATCATGGACAGCCTTTTTATTACCACCCATTGGTGCTTTTGTTTGGGGCTTTTCCTGTTTCCATTTTTGCTTTGAAAGGTTTGGTAAAAAGAAAACTAGATGCAAGCAATGCTCAAGATAATTTCTACCTGTTTATGATGATTTTATTTTGGGTAGTTTTGATTTTGTTTTCTATCGTTAAAACTAAGATTGTCCACTACTCTTCTTGCTGTTATTTGCCACTTACTTTTATGGCGGCCCAACAAATCAATGATTTTATTTTTGGAGGTAAAAAGATTTCGAAATGGCAAATCCTATTATTTGCATGTATTGGTTCTGTATTAGCTATTCTAATCGGTATTTTGCCTTTCACAGATGTATTAAAACACAATATTATTCCATTAATAAATGATGATTTTGCAGTTGCTTCATTAAGTGTAGATGCGCATTGGAATGGATATGAGTTTATGCTTGGAAGCATGCTACTTTCCATTGTGTTTGTTACTTGCTATTACTTGTTTAGAAATGAAAACGCAAAGGGCTTTATGCTCATCCTGTTTTTTATTGCCACCTTTCTACCTGCATTGCTTAGATTGGTAGCACCCAAAATTGAGGAATACTCACAGCGACCTGCTATTGAGTTTTTTGAGAGTATTGCTGGAAAAGACTGTTATGTGTGCACCCCTGGTTACCGAAGTTATGCTACTTATTTTTATGCCAAA
>RGVD01000358.1 GCA_010027395.1 Bacteroidota bacterium | reverse complement strand
ATAATTCATGCAAAATACTAAATCGGGTTAAATAGCAAAGATTTTTCCGCTTATAAATTTTTCTCGCCTAATTCATGTTTAATCCATAGTTTTGGGCATTGACTTTAGCTGAAAATATAAAAATCTCTTTCACTTCTATCAAAGGGAATATGTTGAGGGCTGTGATAACAGCTTTGATTATTTCTATTGGTATTACGGCCTTGGTTGGAATTCTTACTGCAATAGATGGTATTAAGTCGTCTATTAATAAGAATTTCTCTAACATGGGAGCTAATACCTTCAATATTAAAAATCCAGGTGGAGGAAGGGCTAGAAGGCAGCACGGTCGATCGGTTACTACTTATGAGCTTATTAAAAAAGAGGAAGCTATTAGTTTCGTAAATGAGTTCAATTATCCTGGGACCTCGTCAATATCTGCCAATGCCAGTTTTGCAAGTACCATAAAATTTCAAAGTAACAAAACCGAACCCAATGTAATGGTAATGGGAGGTGATGAGAACTACCTTAAAGTTTCGGGCTATGATATTGAATTGGGGCGAAACTTTAGTGCCAGAGAGGCTAAAGCAGCTACTAATATTTGCATTATAGGCAAAGAGATAAAGACAAAATTATTTAAGAACAATAAAATGCCTGTGGGTGAAAGCATCATGGTGGGTGCGGCTAAGTATAGGGTAGTGGGGGTGTTGAAGGAAAGAGGAAATGCTTCAGGATTTGGAGGTGATAGGTTGGTAATTATCCCTGTGATGAATGCCTATCAAGTGTTTAATAAAGGCAATATGAGCGCAGTGATAACAGTGGCGGTTGATGATGTGAGTAAAATGAATATGGCTACTGAAGATGCCAAAGGATTGTTCAGAAGAATACGTGGATTGAAGGCTTATGAAGATGATAATTTTGAAATTTATAAAGCGGATAATATTGCGAATGAACTCCTAGACCAATTGCAATATTTTACCCTTGCGGCTACCATCATTGGATTTATAACCTTATTGGGTGCTGCTGTTGGTTTGATGAATATTATGTTGGTGTCGGTAACTGAACGTACGCGTGAAATAGGAATCCGCAAGGCCTTAGGTGCTACCAAGGGTGCAATAAAAAGTCAGTTCTTAATTGAAGCCATCGTTATTTGTCAGCTTGGTGGATTGGGTGGCATCATTCTCGGAATAAGCATTGGCAATATTGTATCATCTTTTGTAGGTGGGGGTTTTATCATACCTTGGTTATGGGTAACAGGTGGGATTTTACTATGTGTGTTGGTGGGGGTTGTTTCAGGTATTTACCCTGCTATCAAAGCATCCAAACTAGATCCTATTGAAGCGTTGAGGTTTGAGTAGACAGTTAACAGTATCACAGTTGTCAGTTCACAGTTGATGTGCCTATAGATGGTGTTTTTACCCAACCATTAAATCTCTTCAAGTTAAATCAATATTTCTTAACTAAAATTCTTCAAAAACATTTTAGGGAAGATTTTATGAATGTCGTTTATGTTTTGACAAGAATGCTAAATGAAAAAGATATCAAACCTGATTTTAAACCTCAAAATTTGCCATCATTCAAGATTCATTTTCATTCAAATTTTGTGTAATTCAAAAATTCATTTATTATTGATTATATGAAAACGAATATCCAACATTGGTTGAATAAAATCCTTTTTGCCTTGCTCTTATTGCTTACGATTGCATTTAGCATGAAATCATTACGAGAGCCCGATTTGTGGTGGCAAATTCGCACAGGTCAATGGATACTTGAGCATAAGCAAGTGCCTGTGCAAGATGTGTTTTCTTATACCTATGAAGGTGCCAAATGGGTTAATATCAAATGGGGTTTTGAGGTGATAGCTGCCATTATAAGCAATGTAGCTGGACCAGAATATATATATGTTTTGCAAGCCATTGTTAGTATTTGCATTATATTACTTCTCCTAAAATATATCCAACTGATTAATCAAAGA
>RGVD01000357.1 GCA_010027395.1 Bacteroidota bacterium | reverse complement strand
ATCTGTAGAGTTGTTATAATCAAATTTTACATTGTAGTCATCATAATAAGAATCATATTTTTCATCGTAATTAATATTATCTTTTGGTGGCGACTTTGCATCCCACTGATTTGGATCGTCAATTTTTTGAGGCTTTTCTTTTTGCCCAAAGACTTTTTTCAACATCTCGTGTGTTGATTTCTTTTTAAAGGCTTCCCATTCTTGTAATTCTTTTCCGGCTTGTGCCATGTTAAAACGAAGATTTGCAGCAGATTGAGAAGAGCGAATTAAGTGATCTGATTTAAACCATTGATAATATTCTCCAGCAGAAAGATGTCCTAAACCATCAGGGAATTTTACTTTTACTGCATATAAAAATTCTCCTGGTCTATCTTCGTCATCAGAAATAAAATTAATAACACCAATCTTATCAAGATATTCTTGATATATATCTCTTGAATTGCTCCATTGATTCCATCTTAAATCTGGTGTTGGAGTAATTTGAACCCAATCTCCTACTTTGAACATTTACTTTCTCCCTTTGATAATGAAAAATAAAAATAATAAATGCGGCATCAACATTATACCAACAAAGATTCCAAAATATAAGCTAAAGAGATCCACATATTAAATATACACTTTATATGTGTGACGGCACTTTGGACATTTTGAATGTACTTTGCTTTCACCTTCTGTGATTAAACTATAAGTTTCTACATTACAATCTTTGCAAAATGGATTAGCAAATGCTTGTTGCTTTTCCATTAACTCTTCTGGTGTATCAACAAAAAAATCCTCTGGGGAATATTCTTTTGCTAAATATTCATTCCAGTATTTTTGCAGTTCTTCTTCTTGATCTTTGTCCATTTTAAATACCGTAAAATCCTTTGGTGAAAGCGATAGCTTGTATGAAGCTATAATTGAAGCAAGTAGGTCAGTAAACATTTTTATCACCAATATTAATTAATAATTCCAAAATCATTTCGCATTTTTAAAACGGCTAAATTTTTTCCTTTTGCTTCTACGTCAACATCAACTTTATTTTCAAGAATCAATTCTTTTTGAATATCTGGAATATAACTGATATAATAACTGTGCTTGCGTCGTTCAGTAAATGAACCGTTTTCCATACCGATTTCGGTATTGCTAAGATGCTGAAGAGGCTTAATGTTTCCCCATGTTTTGATTGCCTCGCCACACGCAGTAGAAACGTCCATGTTGCCCGTATTGAACGTATGGTGGTGTGAGTCCCACACGATTGGTGTACCGGTTTTATCGTGGATTTTAAGAAGCTCTAAAACATTGTAAGAACTTTCATCATTCTCAAGCGTTAAACGTTTACGCGTCTGTTCGGGCAAAGAATTAATTGTTGCAATTGCTCGTTCAACGTTGCCACGTTTACCGCCATGTATATTGATGGCGTAATAAGGTGAATGTTCAAATCCCATTTGATCAAACATCCAAGCGTGGTAATTTAATTCTTTAATTGTATTTGCAATTACATTATCACTGTCGCTGCTGATAACAGCAAATTGACCGGGATGACAGGTTACACGAATATCATTCTTCTTGAACATATCGCCAAGAAGTTTAAACTTACTTAGAAGTTCAGAATTATTTTTAGCAAGTTCTTCGTTGAATTCAAATAGGGGAAGAACATTACTTGACATACGAAATGATTTGATATTGGCAGCATTAAGCTTTGGAACCAACTTCAATAATTCATTTACATTATGTAAATAAGTTTGTTTGATTTGTTCTTGTGAATATTTGCCTTTATTAAAGGCACCAAGCTGCAATAGATTTTCATCAACGGAGTTTTCATAAACAATTGAACCATCGCGTTTTGTCCGTGGTTCAAGCCATTGGCAACATACAGTAAGTGACATGCGACCTCCAAAGTCGGAGGTTAGCACGTTGGTTTCAGAGATGCAACCGCATCACTTTTGAATTGGATAGTGTTGAATATATCCGTCAAGAATCATTTTTCTTAACGAAGA
>RGVD01000356.1 GCA_010027395.1 Bacteroidota bacterium | reverse complement strand
CTTGGACAAATTCAAATTATGGTTGATCAAGTTGTAGAAAAGAATCAGGAAAGTAGAGCAGCATTACAAGAAGCTGTTAGAAAAGCAAAAGAAGTAATAAAAGAAGTAATAAAAGAAAAGCATAATGTTGAGTTTAAAATATATAAAAATGATGATGCTGTATTAATTTTAGATAAAATAAAGACTTTTATAAGTGAACAAAGAAAGCAACAACAGCCTATTTCAGCAGAAGCAGACGAAAAAGAAAAAGAAAAAAAAGCAGTAGTAGAACTTTTGGGAACATTAGATTCGCTTAATTTTACTGCTTTGTTTATACATATGCATCCAGAATATAAAGAATATACAAAAATGTTTATTGATTATGGAATGAAGGGAAAACATGTTGCGAAAGAAGTTCGTGATGATTTAGGCGTTTATCTTGATAATATTAAAACTATACGCGAAGATGCTGCTCTACGTAGTAAAATTCTTGACGAATTAATGGAAATAAAAGATATGCGACTTGAAGATCTTAAGAGAAACATAGGAGAATCACAGGGAATTGTGACGGAACTAAAACAAAAGCAAGAGGAAGAGAAACAAGCACAGCAGCTATCACGGCAATCACAACGGCAACCACAGCAACCACTACAACAGCCACTACAACAGCCACCACAACAGCAACCACTACAACAGCAACAACAGCAACAGCAACAACAGCAACAACCACAACAGCAACAGCAACAGAAGCAGCAACCACCCACATCTGCATCTACCCCCGCCCCAATAGATCCCAACACACTTGAAACTGACAAATTTGATGTTTTAGGATATGTTGTAGACCCTAGTACAGGAAATATGGAAAATTCCAGATTTGTATTCCCTGTAGAAGAAAAAACTGTCAAAGGAAGATTAGAACAATTTTTAGCACCTAATTTTAGTGATAGCTTATTACAACGTATTAGATTAGACAAAGATATGGTTAAAATAGATGAAAGTTTTAAAACTAATAAGGATAAAAAAACATTTAGAGTAGTTTTACAAAAACCAGTAAATATACGTCAATTTGTAGATAGTGTAAATAATGAAAGTATAATTGTAGAGTTACTACAACCGCCACAATCTGAAATGGCACCCGTTAGACTATTTATACGTCCAATGACATATCCAGAAACAAAGGATGAAAATAAATTAGCAATTAATAAATTAGGAATTATAATAGACAGTGAAATATCTAAAAATGTATCACAAACAGATAAATTTGATATTTTAGGATTCACTATAAATAGAGACCACCATCCAACACAATATGTAATACCACCAGAACAAAAAGATAAAGTATTAGGACTACTATCTCAACAACCACAATCTCAAGAACTACTGAAACAAATAAGTACAGAAATACCAATAGAATTATTATCTGAAAATAATAAGGCAAGAATTACTTTTGCAAATAAATTACCAGTAAAAAAAACACTAGAACAAGTAAATAAATTTGATTCTTCTAATAAAGTAATTTTTACAACTGCTGGTAGTAAACCTCTTACAGTTTATTTATTTATGGTTCCAAAGACACAACGTATAGATGATTCAACCGGAGCAGCTGTTAAACCAATATTTAAAGCCATTAATGAGTTAGAAAAACAAGAAATGGTAAAAATAAATGTAGCAATGAAGGCAGAAGCAGAAAAAAGAAAAGTAGTACAAAAAGCAACAGCACAAGCATCACATGCATCAGAATCAGCATCACCAGCACCAGAATCAGAATCACCATCATCAAGAGGAAGAGGAGGAAGAGGAAGAGGAGGAGAAGGAAGAAGAGGAGGAATAGTAAGAGGATCATCAGGTGGTTCATTGTCATCGCGTGGTCCATATCGTCATCCAATTGAAGAGTATAATCTATAACCTCTAATTGTAATCAAAACGCTTCTAATTATAATCAAAAAATAATTAAGAACGTACTAACAATGTAATAAAACGTAATAAAAAGTTATAACAACGTAATAAGCAGGATATATAAAAAAGATAGGA
>RGVD01000355.1 GCA_010027395.1 Bacteroidota bacterium | reverse complement strand
ATTCTTGAGACAATGGAGAATCCGTCCGCTCTCGCTCCAACCTTGGAAGTAAAAAAAATTGCAGTCTTGAGTTTATCTTGATTACTCGAGTCGGTTGAGTGTATAGTAATTTAGGTTAAATTAGGCATTTTAAAAAAGCAAGCAATGGCATCATAAAGTTGTGTAAAATGTGCTATGTTATATTCGATCCATCTTTTCATATTGGCCCAAAATTTCTCTATTGGATTCAAATCAGGTGAGTATGGTGGTAAGAAAATAAGTTTGCATCCTACAGATTCTATTAAATCTTTAGTTTTTTGAGATTTATGAAATGAAGCATTATCCATAATCACAATTTGACCAGGCTTTAACTCCTTGATTAAAAATTGCTCTACCCAGGCCTCAATTAATTCGGTATTACACGAACCATTGAATATTATTGGCGCTATTGCTTTATGATTGACATAACCTGCTATAATATTCGTTCTCTGATAATATTTCCCACTCTTTTTGCCAAGCAGCTTCTCACTTCTTTTCCCCCAACCTCTGTTTTTGCAAATACTCATATCAATGCCGCTTTCATCAATATATACAAGCTTTTCAGGCTCTATATCTTTTATGCTTTCTATGTAGCACTTTCTCTTTTCTTCATTTGCCTCCAAGTAGGAAAAGTCTTTTTTTTATAGCTATACCCTAATTTTCTTAACCAGTAACTTATTGTAAAACTACTTACATTAAACTTCTTTGCTGCTTCTTTTAAGGTCATATTTTCATTTGCTTTTACATATTCTTCAAGGCCATTTAGATCAATTTTCTTTTTTGAACCACCTCTAATTTTGGGTTGATAATTACCTTCTTCCTTGTATCTCCTATACCATCTGCCTATTGCTGATATACTTACTTTAAATAATTTGCTAACTTCCTCGTAATTCCTTCCAGAATCTAAATATTCTATTACTCTTTTCCTTAGGCACTGTTAACAAAGGTTTTGCCAAGTAATAGAAATAATGCTATATTTTGTTAGGAGCAACAAAATGAGGTGTTTAGAGATGGACAAAAGATTATTTTCGATAGATATTAAAACATTTAATACATGGGTTTTGCCAATTATAGAACAAAGCTATATATGGAAAGGCAG
Source organism: Bacteroidota bacterium (assembly GCA_010027395.1). Lineage (GTDB taxonomy): Bacteria > Bacteroidota > Bacteroidia > UKL13-3 > UKL13-3 > RGVD01. Next base: position 893 of record RGVD01000355.1, on the reverse strand, counting down.
GCCTCCTATTATCAGTCATTATAAGGTGTTTTGCGCTATATTATATATTTTACGTACTGGCATTCCGTGGCGTGATTTGCCGAAATGTTATGGGAATTGGCACAGCGTATTTATGCGATTTCAGCGAGGTAATGAGAGAGCGATTTGGTGGAAAGTTTTAGCCCATTTACAAAAACAAAAGAAAGCGACGATGAATGTTGTGATATGCGATTCTAGCACTTTTAAGTACCATCGCCATGGAGGCGGTCAAAAAGGGGGCAGCAATCCAAGGGAAGAAGTATCTCTGGCCTAACAACTAAGCTACATTTAGCCATTACTTCTGACTTCCATATTATAGAGGGTTACTTAAGTGGAGGTAACCGTGCTGATATTTCGTGCGCTGATGACTTAACAGCTTCAGTCTCTGGCTGCTACATAATAGAGGATAAAGGTTATGACAGCAACAATCATCGCATTTATTTGCTATCAAATAACAATATTCCTGTAATTCCTGGAAGAAAAAATCGTCTCGAGCCTATAGAGTACGACAAAGATAAATTTAAACTGCGAAGCAAGATAGAGAACTTTTTCGCTAAGCTCAAAGAAAATCGACGTTTAGCATTGCGATTTGAGAAATCCGATCTCTGCTTCTTAGGCTTTATTGCCATGGCTGCAATAAAATATAACCTTTGTTAACAGTGCGTAAATTAATAAACGTACTTTTGCCGCTACCTGAATACCCCACAAGGCCTACTTTAGAACCAGCACTAATTTTTATGTTTGAGTTGGAAAATATTGGCGTGGAATTCTTGTAAGAAAATGTTACATTTTTAAATTCAATAGCTCCATTTTTTACAACCAAATTTTTAGCGTTATCTTGATCAATAATTTCATGCTTAACTTCTATCAAGCTC
>RGVD01000354.1 GCA_010027395.1 Bacteroidota bacterium | reverse complement strand
ATGTATATTCAAACGTGATACCCACCAAAGGCAACAAGGCAAAAAAATCAACCTTAAAATACTTATACAATGATGCCGTTTCTACTACCAAATCGAAGATGGGAAATTATATCAGACCTAGTTCATATAAATTACCAAACGACAGTTTTCCAATGGTGGCAGTGGGCAACGTTAGAGGTGGCCTCAGAATGTTCTCTGGTCAAAAATCAAAGTCATCGGTGAAAGAAACAACCCAAGAAAACAACAAAGTGGTTTTGTACCCAAATCCAGCTAGCAACGAGCTTTTCATTGATTTAAAAAGCAGGCATTTTGATGGCTATAAGATTTATACGCTTATTGGCACTGAGGTATTGAGCGGAGTGTTTAATAAGCAAAATACCCAAAACATAAACATCCAAGGACTTGAGAATGGTATCTACTTCATCACTATGCAAGGAGATGATGGCAAAACAGAAAGCATCAAGTTTGTGATTTCGAAGTAGTAAAACAAAATCTTTTGTTCGAAACGTTCATTGAGCGGAGCCGAAATGGCGTTTCGGCTACGCTCAACGACCATAGGGCAAATCGATTCTGATTAATCGGAAGAAACTCTTTTGTCTCGATTCATCGGGATTTTGGAGTTATCAAAAGTAACAGGGCAAAATTTGTTCGTTAGTTTAAATACCCAATTCTAATAAAAACTGACCTAAAACAATCATGTTTTTTCCATAAAATTCTGCTTTTTGTTTAGGCAGCAAAGTATATTTTTGCCTGTATCTAAATAAAAACATTATGTACGAAACACTTCAACCGCAATTACAAAAAGAAATACAGGAAATAAAAGATGCAGGCTTATACAAAGAAGAAGGCATCATAACCTCGCCACAAGATGCAGAAGTTACCTTAGAAGACGGCAAAAAAGTATTGGTTTTTTGTGCCAACAATTACCTAGGCTTGTCATCGCATCCTGAAGTGTTGAAAGCAGCTAAAGATGCTATTGATACACACGGTTTCGGAATGAGTTCTGTTCGCTTTATCTGCGGAACACAAGACATACACAAACAATTGGAACAAAAAGTTTCAGCGTATTTAGGCACAGAAGATACCATTTTGTATGCAGCTTTTGAACCTTTGTTTAACGACCAAGATGCCATCATCAGTGATGCGTTAAACCATGCTAGTATTATTGATGGTGTTAGACTTTGCAAAGCAGAACGTCATCGCTACGAGCACAATAATATGGCTGATTTGGAAACACGATTGAAAGAAACAGCGCATTGCCGTAACCGCATCATTGTTACCGATAGTGTATTCAGTATGGATGGAACGATTGCTCAATTGGATAAAATTGTTGAATTGGCTGATACATACAAAGCCCTGATAATGGTTGACGAATGCCATAGCAGCGGATTCATGGGCAAAACAGGCCGCGGAACCCACGAACATTGTGGTGTTATGGGCAAGATTGACATCATCACAGGTACATTTGGTAAAGCTTTAGGTGGTGCCATGGGTGGATTTACCAGTGGTAAAAAAGAAGTTATCGAAATACTTCGCCAAAGATCTAGACCTTATTTGTTTAGCAACTCGCTTGCCCCATCTATTGTAGGTGCGAGTATTGCAGTGCTTGATATGCTTACAGAAGCAACCACTTTGCGTGATACCCTTTGGAACAATACCCAATATTTTAGAAAACAAATGACCGAAGCAGGCTTTGACATTAAGCCAGGCGAGCACCCTATTGTACCTATTATGTTGTATGATGCCAAGCTTTCGCAAGACTTTGCTAGCAAACTATTGGAAGAAGGCGTGTATGTAAAAGGTTTCTATTTCCCTGTGGTGCCTAAGGGCCAAGCACGTATTCGTGTACAGTTATCTGCAGGACACACACAAGCACACCTAGACAAAGCCATTGCCGCTTTTATTAAAGTAGGCAAAGAGTTGGGTGTGATTAAGTAATAGAGAAATTATATGAAATAAAACTTCCTCCTATATGCAAAAATTGGACGGATAGGAGAAGTTTTTGATTAAAAA
>RGVD01000353.1 GCA_010027395.1 Bacteroidota bacterium | reverse complement strand
GTGATGAAATGGAGAAATTATTAGCACATGCCTTGTCATCGCGTCAGCGAGAGTTGGAACAACTAACATTGATTACAGATAAAAATGTTTCAAAAAATGCAGAGGAATGGATAACTGGGTCAAATGATCCAGTCGCTAATGCTCTAAATGCTTCTATCGCCATAAAACGTTCGCATGATATAAAACGCCCAACCGAACAAAATTCTATTATAAGTAAAAAAAATGTATCATTTAACGAAGAAAATAATGAGGAAATTTTGTATGATAAGGACATGATAAATAGTACGACTGAAACTACAGTAAAATATAATGATAATCGAGACAATGATAATCAAGGCAATGATAATCGAGACAATGATAATCGAGACAATGACAAGTTGTCGTTCCTTTCTAAACTAAAAAGAACAAATGTTGGTAAATATGGAGAATCGGGAATCGATAGTATACCTTTAGATGATTTTATGACAGATTATGATGCTGATGGTGATGGCGATGGTTATAATGGTATGCAACTTTTTGTGAATGAAAAAACAAGAGATACAATAGACTCGAGAGAATATGTTAAATTAGATGAAAAGATAAATAAAATACAAAACTACATTGAATCTATAAAACAAACTCAGGATAGAATTTTAGAATTGCTTGTACCAAAGTAGTATAACTTTTACTATCGTATACAATGTGTTGTATAATATTTTATCCAATGTTGAATAAATATTATACTGGAACGATTTTCGATTAATCTCACGCATCTGTAACATCTCATGTTTTATGCATCTTTGGATTTGGAAGAGGGAGCCAAAGAAGCAACTCCACCTTCAGGCTTTTTGGGTTTAGCTGATGGCGCTGCAGTAGCTGTTACAACACTTGCTGATGATTCAGCCATCGCTGCACTCATTTTAACAAATGTACTTTTACCATCTTTTTCTACTACTTTACCAACTACCAAAGGTTCGCCTCCCATCTCTTTTGCAGCAAGGTAACTATTATAATCATATACAATGCTTGTTTTCATATCATATGCATAATCTGATTTAACACCATTAAATGTCAATGACATCTTTCTTAATTTTAGTTCTGTTTCTTTTGTATTTTGCGCCATAGATGCATCAGATTCTTCATTGTCTATGGATGGAGCATAAGAAAACTTGTTGGAATTTACAACGCCAAAGGTGAAACATTTTAATTTCTCTTTTGATGCGACATTTCGGTGAATTGAGCAGTCAATAGATGCTTCTTTAACCGCTGTAAGTAGCTGACGATTGATTTCCTCTTTTATAGTAGATATTTCAAATAATGCTTGGTCAGTTGTCAATGGTTTTTTCGCGTCACGTTTACTAACATCGTTCAACCTTAGCTCAAGAGACGAGTCATCGCTTAACTGTTTCGGTGTAAAACTCATCACGTACAACATGACGTGCACAGTTCGTAGTTTTTCATCTTTCAAGTCATTATGGCTACAGATGCGTCTAGCCCTCCCAATTACCTGCTCTATTCGCACGGGATGCCAGTAAGGCTCCATAATATGAACATAACGAACATTTCGTAAACTAATACCCTCCGCACCTGATGCAGTAATCATAAGAACTTTTATAATTTGTCCCATAAAGTTGTTTGCCGATTTGGGTGTTAGTTGTTCTCTGATTGAAACAGGAATATAGTCCCATGTGCTATTAAAAACATTTCTTATTATCTCACGCTCCTCATCACTCTCTGTTCCTGTGTATAAAGCAAACATGGGCTTACCTTGGTCTTCGTCGCTTATATCGCAAACCCAGTTTCCAGAATCATTTTTACGAATTTTAAAACGTGCAAAACCATTTGCTTCGAGAACTAGCGAAAAAATTCCTATACCTTCTAAAGTACGGAACTGACTATATACCAAATTCAATCCTTGGTGGTGGGAGTCTTGTATATTTTCCAACATTGCTAAAAACTTAGGACTATATGTTTGCAACTCTCCCTGGGGCGGTTTTGTGAGAAACTTCATCATACCGCTTTTAAGTTGTAATAAAGAAGTGGCGATTCTTTTATCATAT
>RGVD01000352.1 GCA_010027395.1 Bacteroidota bacterium | reverse complement strand
GTTTGAGCCAAACTTGCCTGATAAGTAAATAATGCCAAACACAAAATAAAGACTTTAATTAAGGGCTTCATGGTATTGCAAAATTATTTAGTTTAACGAAGTTCTTACTTAATTTATTCTTATTATTTTAAAACGATAGAAAGTTGTCATCATTCAGGTATTCCTCTGCATCATTTTCTTTTTCTGTGTTTGCGTTCTTCTTGGCCTTTGGAGCTGCAAAGGGCATCCACAGTAGTTTTAATGATAGATAGTAAGTTGGTTTAACACTGGCCTCGTAATAGGATTTTCCATCCCTTTCCGCATCTTGTGTAAAACGTAATTGCTGCTTGCTACTGATAGCCAAATCTGCCATCAACCTGAACTTAGGACTGATTTTGTAAATAATATTAGCACCTAGCAAATAGCTAGTTCTTCTAAACAAAATGGTATTGTATGAACTATCAAAATAATTGCGGTTCATAAATCGGTTCATGCTGCCGTTGGGCTTTAGGAACAAACCCGCAGTCAAATTAGAATTGATAACATGACGGTAGGTGATGTTGTATGGAAGGTTAACAAGCAAAATATTTTTTTGGTTAAAACGATAAGTTCCGCCTACAATGCCAAAAAGATAGGTATAAGTAAGTCCAATGCGGTATTTAAACTTTGTATTCACCATTCTGCTGTACATAAAGCTTGCATTGTAGCGCCATATAGGATTGTTGATGGTGTATTCATCCTCGTTCAAAATGGGTCTTAAAGAAAGCAGATACAAATTCTTAATACTTGAAAAATATATACCATTAAACCCCAAAGAGAAATTGATAAGTTTTCTGTCTAAGGCTGTGTTTTCAAAATTGGCTGAACTTAAAACCAAGCTTGGCTGAAAACCTATAAACAAGAAGCGTTTTAGGCCATATTCACTTTTGGTATAATTGCTATGATAGAGGGGTAAGTTTAAAGCAAGGCTGCTTTGACCCAAGCCAAATGTGTTGGCATTGCTATCGTATTTTTGATTACCCAAATGGCTATACGAAAGCAATAATCTTGGGCTGGTAAGCATTTGCAGGTTTTGTGCCAATAGGGGCATGGCAAGTATCAGATACAATAAGACGAAAGCATATTTTTTAAGCACGTTTGCAATTTAGGAATAAGCCATAAATAAAAAACCTTTGCTATTTGGTGCAAGATGTGAACAGCAAAAAATATTTAGATGAATTGAATATATTTGTTGGAGAATTAAACAAAGGCTGAGAAAAACATGGATTCATATTTATCTGAATTGTCTTAGCATCGTTTTTATGCTTAGTCCAAAATTTCTAGTTAAGAATTCTAGTTGCAAACGTCCAGATATTTTTAGTGTCTGATAACATTTATCTCAAGTGCTGATTGTACAAATGAGCTAATTCTTTCATTTGATTTTGCTGTATTTTTTGTTGAAAACGTAAGTTTAGATGACATAATATACCACTACTTAATAGCATTATAGAGTTGATGTTTATATTGTTGTTTAATATTTGTCCAAGACCAAATCCCAAAGAAAGACCTGTAATTACTGCTTGGGGATAAGTATAAAAACGAAATTTTTTTATTGTTTTTATTTTGGATTGTGCCTCGCTATAAGGTGTACACATTTTTTTAACTTTAGCAAAACTTACAAACTTTCCATTTTGATAGAAATACATTTTCTTAACGTATAAAGTATCGTTTGAATTGCTTTGTGCAAAAGAAAATATTGTTGTAAAAATACAGCAAAATAAAAGCATTAATTTTTTGTTGACTGTCAATTTTAAGGTTATCATGTCGTTTAGGTTTTTTGAAAGTTGCATAACAAAATTATATAAAAGATTTCATTTATTCATTAAAATATCTTGGCGTTAGGCAATTCGCTAAAACGCTCACACCTTGCCATTGTTTGTTTTGTAGGTGCTTCTCCATATTATCTATATCAAGTAATAAATTCATTAAAAATATTAGCCAGAGGCTTTGCAATAGCCACACTCGCAGGATGCGAGTAGGTTCACCAACAAGCAAATCAAAATGCAATAAATCAGCTAACTC
>RGVD01000351.1 GCA_010027395.1 Bacteroidota bacterium | reverse complement strand
TTTGTATTGTAGCCACATATTTATAGCAAATGTATTAAACAACACAAATGTTAGTACAAATCCAAACTTCGCATAATCAGGTATGCTGTCTGCTATGTTTGTTGTCGATACCCAGAAGTATAATCCTCCTACTATCCACGGCACGATACCTGCTAGCACGCCTATGTTAAATGGCAGCCATTCTGTTTTTTCTGTCAGCTGATTGTAGCGCTCCATCACTAGACCCATCATGTTCATGATAAAGTTTAGGGTAAATATAAATACGATTGATGGAAGCTCCAGTAGTCCGCCGAGCATCAGCAGTACAACTATCATGACAGATGAGCTTAGGCTGTATTCCAACCAGCGCATAGGATTTATACCCTTTTGTATGTTTGCTTCGTATTTTCTGACATAAAACGGCGAAGCTATTATAAAGTGGAACAAAGCCGAAAGTAGCAAAAATAGTGGAGCCACTAATACTACTGGCACGTTGTACAAAGTTTCAGTGACAGGCATTACCTTGCCACTTGTAGTCATGTCAAAAAACCTAGTTAGTATAGGTAGTGTCAAGTCCTTGTTTGCTATTGCATATAGCACCACAGCTTGTAGCAAATGAAATGATCCAGCTATGAGATTAAATTTTTGTAAATATTTTCCTTGTTGTGTCTTTGGTTTCATAAAAAATATTATATCAAGCTTATGTTTGTAGAGCAAACATTTCATAAATTATATTATTCTACAAAGTTTTTTTCGCAACTAAGTCTATACTGTCTAGTATAATTTTGACATTTTCTTTTGTAGCGTATTTTTTGAAAAGTTTCTCACCAATATAGTGTCCGGACATGGCATAATTTTCGTTGTTGGTTATCAGCGAATTTTCTGTAGTGAAATCATCAGTCGCTGCGCTTGCTATTTTTGAACTTACTTTGTCAGATTTAAATTTTGACAAGATATCTTTTTGTATTTTTAAAAAATCAGCCTTTTTATAATTGTTTGTTTTATGAAATGAAACATAATTCAAATATCCCATCGGCTTTTGATATTCCGCCCATTTATCACCATCGTCGTATGTTTGCGAGAGCTTAACACTAACTACGTCTAAAACTGTAATTCCTAAACTGTACAACACATAAGGTACAAGCGGTCTCAAGTTTGTTTCACAAGCACCTATCTCATATCTTAGTTCGTATGTTTCAAACATATTTTTTGGCGTTTTTGTGAGACTAATTTCTTTAGTTTTGTAGTTTCTAGCAAGTTGTTTCGGAAAATCAGTTATTCCCATATTTACATGATCTTGCCAAGGCTTTTTTTCGGCGTCTGAAATCATCTGCCTAACTTTAGGCATGTCGCAAATAGCTTTAAATTTATATTCAACTTCAATTTGTGATATGCAATCTTTTATATCTTGTTCGCTTGATTTGTGACTTTTTATGGTGTTATAAAAAAGCTTCAATATTTTTTTGTCATTTGCATATACTCCAAGCCGCACTATACCATCGCGGGTAGTAGCATAAAATTCATAATCAAAATTACGATACAATTCTCGTTTCAAAAATTCTCTAGTTACTGCATGGCTAACCATATGCTCATAGACATGAGCTACATTGCCGTTAGTTAATTGCTTGTAATAGATAGCTTTATGCTTCATAACACCGTAATTATATCATCAAATTGAGTGCGGCCCTCTCCGATAATTCAGAGAGGGCCGCTTGTGAGAAACATTACTTGCTTCTCTTGCCCTTTTGCTGCCCGCTTTGTCCGTTTGAACCACCGTTGTGGCGGTTGCTTCCGTTGTTGAACTTATTGGACCCTCGCGCTTTTTGTGCATCGAGTCGAGCTTTGCTTTGGGCCTTGCCCTGATTGCTTTTGCCTTGACCAAACATGGCCATCACATCCTAGCTTAGAGCGAACTGCATTGCAGTAGACTGATGAATATCAATCTACTTTGATAGTACGCCCAAGAAATATTTTGTCAACTTTTATCATTACCCCACTAGTCTACAAGGCTTGTCCTGTCTATTCCTTTAATAGCATCCCTAAAATATTGTTGAGTTTCAGAATCAGTGCAATAAATATAGCACCCCTTCA
>RGVD01000036.1 GCA_010027395.1 Bacteroidota bacterium | reverse complement strand
TTTACTCAAAGAAAGTTTACCTAATTGAGCCAATAATCTTTTCATCACTGCATCGGCACTTAGTTCCATACTCACAAAGAGAACGGCTTGCTTACATTCAATGGCTGCATGCAATGTTTGAGATAACATAAATGCGGATTTACCCATACCTGGTCTGCCTCCCACAACCAGCATCTCACCTGGAATCATGGCACCCAACTTATTGTTCATTGTTGTTGAAAACCAAGTGACACAGTTTTCATCAGGTTTCAAAAAATCCTTCACCCAGCCATTCATCAAAGTTGACATGCGTTTTATATAGCTTTGATTTTTTAGCGTTGCTAAACTACTTAAGGTCTTTTCGGTTTCTTTATATAATTCATCAATAGGTGTGGCGTAATCATAACTATGAGCTATTAGTTGCTTTCCCAATATTTCAAATTGCTTTCTTTCAAAAGCTTCTTTTAATATAAATACATACACTTCTTTGCGTTCATCATCCAAGAGTTCATAAGGCAATTGGTTGATATAGCCAATCTCAATCTCAGAACAAGCCTTATTGCGCAGTCTTTGTTTTAAAATATGCACATCCATAGCTGATCCTGATTGGTCTATCTCGAACATGGTTTGGATAATTACTTGATGAAAGGGCTCTTGAAACAAGGCAGGCTGAATCTCTACTGATAATTGCAGAAAGCTATCAGGATGGTAGATAACATTGCCGATAAGGGCTTGTTCAATGGATAATATTTCTTGTAGCAGGTGCATGATTTTTTTTAAAAGGGCTGTAAAGGTATGAGGCATTTTTTCTGTAGTATTTACAAAAGAAATGCACAAAATTGCCGAGGTGCTTCGCTAGGGACTTTGCATTTTTTGCAGAAAATATTTGCCCATTTATCAGGACTTTTCCTCCTGTTTATATCTTTCTACTTAGCCAAATCATGTTTGCCGTCATGCAGAAAAATTGGCACTTGTTTTTACCATAAATAGTCCATGATTTGATTCATAGATATATACAAATTTGGAACTTGGCACTGCGACATTTTTTGATTCATATAGAACATGTTTTTGTTGGATAAAAAACGTATTTAGAATTTAATCTTTGTTAAATCAAAGCAAGATGTAAATACATAAAGGCATTTTTTATAATTGAATGAATATATTTTTTATAGTTTTATGTTAAAAAAAACAAAGGAAGTTTTATTTATTGTCAATTTGGGTCAATACTTTGGTACATAAATTTTTATTGCCCTTATTTGTCAAACTATTTTTTTAACCTATGCTTAATCAACATAAAATTTTAAGGGTATTCAAACTTATTTCTTTATTAAAAAAAGCTCCTGCAAAATCTCCTAGAAACATTGCATTAATGATTGATACTGCCGAACGCACGGTTTATAGGTATATTGATTTGATTAACGAAATTGGCTTTGAAGTTCGCAAAGACAAAAACAACAGATATTCTATAAAGCATGATGATGAAGGTGCCAATGAATGCTTTACGATAGAAGAGGCCTCACTTATAAAAGAATTATTATTGACCAGTGCCAAAAACAGCGTTTTAAAAGAAGGAATTATTAAAAAACTATTTGTAAAAACGGAGTTGGAAATGGAGGCTAATCATCTCATAAATGCTAATAATAGCAAAATAGTAGCGCAAATAAATGATGCTATTATGCATCAAAAACAAGTGGTTTTGCAAAAATATTTTTCGGCCAACTCCAATAATATCAGCAATAGAATAATTGAACCCATTCAATTCACGAACAATTACCAAATGCTCTGCGCCTATGAAATAGCAAGCCAACAAAACAAGTTTTTTTCAGTTGAAAGGATGAGTTCAGTTTTACCTACATCAAAAAATTTCAAATTCGCTGCATTTCATCGTTTCGAAAACCTGATGCTTTTGGCTTTGCAAATATTGATAACAAGAAATTAAAAGTAGATTTAATGTTAAATCTTAGGGCCTATGTAATTTTAAAAGAAGAGTATCCTATGGTTATTCCCCACATAAAATTAGATAATAAGAATAAAACGTATCGCTTGGTATTAGAGGTAAACAATCCTAAGCCTATTACGCGCTTTGTTTTAGGCTTACTCGATGAAATTACTATATTAGGTTCAGAAGAGTTTTTGAATCATTTGAGGGATTCTGTAAGCCAACTCATCCAAAACAATAAAGAGGTAAGACCTAAATTGAATAAAAAGTGATTGTGAATGAAAATAGGCAGGTAACATTTAGTAAAGTTTACTTTTTGATTACAATTTAAACATAAGCGATCCCGCGGTGCCTGTTAATTTCTAACTATGTCAAAGTTTATGGTCGATGTGGCAGATCTAAATACCTACTATTTTCAAAAGAGTATAAATGTATAAATATTACCCATATCTTCATTACTCGGCACTTCAAACATTTTTCAAAGTCATTAAACCTTTGTTCTATTTTCGCATCCTAACAACACCTAAACAAAATTAGAACATGAAAAGATTAATGAAAATAATGAGTGTATTGGCACTAATGCTAATCACAAACATGGGATTTGCCCAAAGAGGAGAAGAGGGCCGTAGCGCTGAAATGGTAGGTAAAATGACGGCTCGTTTGACTGAGAAATTAATATTAACTGCCGATCAACAAAGTAAGGTTTCTGCTATTTTAACCGCACACAAAACCAATATGAAAAGTGTGCGTGAGCAAATGAAAAATGCGTCAAGCAAAGAAGAAAAACTGAAATTACGCAAAGTAGCCTGGGATAAATTGGATACTGATATCAGTGCTGTGCTTACAGATGAACAAAAGCCTAAATACACAGCATACAAACAACAAATGAGAGAAGATTTTAAAGCCAATCGTGGTGGAAAAGGCAAAGAGGGAATGGGAAAAGATTTTAATGATGATGTGTACTAGTTAAAATTGTATTTATCACTTGCCCTTTCTCTTGCCCGGGGTTTAAACCCCAGGCAAGAGAAAGGAAATTTGTATTAAATTAAACTATTAATTGTGGGGTTTAAACCCACGGCAAGGGATATGATTAATTTATATCATATCAAATTTTTTATGCACTTGATTTTGCGCTATCATTTGATTTCATTTCTACCAAACCATTTTCTTCTGACAAAATATTAAATGGTTCATCTTTAATAATCATATAGCCATCTAAGTCGGCATAGTCTGTTAGTCCGCACAAAGCCCAAGCACCACTCATTCCTAAAGTGGTTTCAACCATACAACCCACCATGGTTTTTAGACCTAGTTCTTTAGCTTCATTGATTATGCGAAGACCATTTAAATAACCTCCAGACTTCATAAGTTTCATGTTTATCCCAGCAAATTGATATTGCAAATCATTTATATTGGCTTCTGCCAAGCAGCTCTCATCAGCCATAATCACATAAGGGCTTTTGGGTTTTAAATATCTGTATGCATCTTCCATTGCTGAAGGCATGGGTTGTTCAACAAAGGCTATATTATAGGGGCTCAACTGCTTCATAAAGGCAATTAAGTCATCCGGATTTTTCCAAGCCTCATTGGCATCTATCATCAATGGTTTATGGCACACCTTACTCAATGCAGCCAACTCTTCTAAGCCTGTTTCAGCATTCACTTTTATTTTGATATGTTGGAACCTAGCGAGATTGTAAGTATTATAAAATTCGGCTATCAGTTGATGCTCCATAATGGGCAAAGTATAGCAAGTAGCCACTTTATTGGGCTCGGGTATTTGCAAATATTGGTTGAGACTTTGTTTGTTTTTAGCGCACTGCAGATGAATATAGGCTGATTCAATACCGAAACGCAGGGCATGAGGTAAATCAAGTTCATTAAGTAAATTAGTGAAAATATTTATTCCCAAATCTTGATTTAACAATTTTGATGCTTGGCTTATAAATTTCTCAAAATAAGATTCAATCACTTCAGGTGTTTCATTGTAACGTATATTAGGAGCTACTTCTCCTTGAGCGGAATGAATTCCATCTTTTACCCCTATCAAATAATTGATTTTATAATCACTCGAATTACGTGAAAGTTTCCAAGTGTATTTAAGTTCAAGTTTTATTGGTGTTATGCTCCACTCCATGTTTTATTAATTATGAAATTTAAATTAAGAATTAGGAATTTGTTTTATTGTTTAATTGCAATATGCTGCACATTTTCCTATTCAATATTTTTGAATGTACTCCTGCATCATATCTGGTATCTCCACACTATTTATACCAACTTCATGTAATGCATTTTTCATAGCTGATAATTGCGTTTCTTCTCCATGAATCAAGAAAACGGTTTCATTTGTATTTGGCTTAATGGTTTTGTTGATATAGTTAAATACTTCATCATGGTCGGGGTGAGAGCTGAATACATCTGTTTGTGCAATTTTAGCAAATACCCTTTTATCTCGGTTTTTTATGCGAATGAGCGACTGACCTAGCAACAAGCGATGCCCCAATGTACCTTCGGCACAAAATCCGGCAATCAAAATGGTTGAAAAATGATTTTCTATATTATTACTTACATGTTCTTGAATACGCCCACCTTCTACCATACCCGCTGCAGATATGATAACACAAGGGTCGTAATAGTGAAGCAATTCATCGTGCTCATCCATCGAATCTAAGTATTCAGCACCTTCAAACTCAAACAAGCTTCCATGCTCTTCCATGAAGTTTTGTGCTTCTTCGTTTAGTATGTCGGAATATCTTTGATAAATACCCGTAGTCTTTACGGCTAAAGGGCTATCAACAAAAACCTTCAAATGCGAAGGAATCAAACCTTGTTTCTTTAGTTGATTGATGGTGAAAACAACAGATTGTGTCCTACCCACACTAAAAGCGGGAATGACCAATCTTCCTCGGTGGTTCACACAAGTTTGGGTTATATAATCTAACATTTCATCTTCTGCACTTCTTTCTACTTTATGCTTTCTTCCTCCATAGGTTGATTCACAAATGAGGTAATCCACTTTTTTGAAAAGTTGACCATCTCTTACCAATTTGCTATTGCTACGTCCTAAATCACCGCTAAAACCAATGGTTTTAGTCTGACCTTTTTCTGTAATTTCAAGCAAAATACTGGCAGCACCTAATAGATGACCAGCCTCTACAAAAGTGATTTTGAGGTTTTCGTTTACTACAAAAGTTTTGTCGAAATTTACCGTAACAAAGCGGTCCATACATTCCTTTACCTGCTTTTCGATATACAAAGGCTTTGGCACCAAATGTCTTTTTGTTTTCTTTGATTGAGAAAGTCCTTTTCTGTATTCATGAAATTGAATATTGGCTGAATCATATAACAAGTAAGATGTCAAGTCTGCGGTGGCAGGTGTACTCAAAATATTTCCCATAAAACCCAAATGCACCAGAGCAGGCAGGTTGCCAGAATGGTCTATATGTGCATGTGTTAAGAGAACCAAATCAATATCTACAGGTTCGAACGGAAAAATATAATCACGTTCGGTTGGATTCCTTTTCATTTCATAATCCATACCACAATCTACTAATATTTTATAGCCAGAATCAAGGGTAAGTAAATACATACTTCCCGTTACTTGTTTGGCCGCACCTAAAAATTGTAATTTCATATTTGTTTTATTGTCAGTGTATCAATTTAGAAGGCATTTGCCACGAAATGATAATGACATGTTTTGTGCAAATAAACCAAACTTTCGCATACCTTCGCTATGCTATTTTTAATACTTATGCCACATATACTTGCCAAAAAGTATTCTTTACTAAACGATTACTTAGCAGAATTAAGAAATGTTGAGGTGCAAAAAGACAGCGCACGCTTCAGAAAAAACGTTGAAAGAATAGGCCAAATAATGGCTATTGAAATTAGTAAGCACTTAGCTTTCAAGACAGAAGAAGTTACAACTCCTTTGGGAACTCATAAGTCGAAAATGCTAGCCAAACAACCTGTTTTAGCTACCGTTTTAAGAGCAGGCTTAGCCATGCATCAGGGGTTTTTAAATTGTTTTGACAGAGCTGATAATGCCTATGTTTCTGCCTACAGAAAACATGTAAGCCCTAATCAATTTGAGATTGTTGTGGAATACATGGCTGCTCCGGATATAACCAATAGAACATTAATTCTGATTGACCCAATGTTAGCCACAGGTCAAAGCATGCATTTAAGCTATAAGGCATTATTGAGACATGGTATGCCAAGTGAGGTTATAGTTGCAAGTATTATTGCCAGTAAAAAAGGAGTTGAACATATAAAAACCTTTATGCCAAAAGCAAAGATTTTTGTGGCTGATGTTGATAACGATTTGGATGAAAATAGCTATATAGTCCCAGGCTTGGGCGATGCAGGCGATTTGAGCTTTGGAAATAAATTGTAATCTGTAAGATTAAGTAATGTAGACTTCTTGAATCGCAAAGTGACATTACTGTTGTAATAACATATTAACCCAATAACGAAATAGCAAATAACGCTATTTTAAATAACGAATAACGAAACAAAAAATAACCAAAAATGAATTTAAAATTAGGTGATAAGGTAAGATTTGTAAATGAAAACCTTGAGGGATTTATTACATCAATGAAGGATAAAATAACAGTCGGAGTGACCATTGAGGATGATTTTGAAATTCCTGTTTTGGCAAGTGAGTTGGTAAAGATTGAATTTACTGATCAGAAAAAGACAGAGGAAACAGATAACAAAGATATTAAACCTAAGGTAAGTACGAATCCTTTGGGAGTATACTTGGCCTACGATAGAAGGTCAGAAAATGTTATGGATATTAAGATACATAATAACCTTTCAGATAAAGTATTGATGGTTTGTTATGAAAAAGACAAAGATGTATTTCGATTAAAGAAACAAGCCCAAATCGAACGAAATGATACACTTGATTTAGGTTCCTTGGATTTAGAAAAATTTGATAAATGGCCTCAAATGTTGTTTCAATTTATCTTTATTGATAACATAAGTATAAAACCAAGTGATCCCAAAACACTCACATTTAGGACAAATGCAAAAGAATTTCACCAGAACTTAAAGTTTTGCTTTTTCTTGCAGAGACAAGCTTATGTGTATCGATTGGATGAAAGCTTATCAAAAATTGATTTTGAACAATTGAAGCTAAAAGACTTTAATGAGCAACCTGAAAAACCTTTGGACTTGAATGCCAAACCAGATAGCGTAGTTGATTTACATTATGAGAAACTAGTGGCAAAAGGACTATATGCTGAAGACCGAACTGCTCTGCAAATGGAGGTGTTTACTAAAAGCTTGGAGGCTGCCTATACCAACAGAATGGAAGGAATCATTTTTATTCATGGGGTTGGCAATCAGTATTTGAAAAATAAAATAAGAACCTATTTAGTAAAACATAAAGACATTGTCAATCATTTTGAGGATGCAGATATGCTGAAGTTTGGCGGTGGAGCTACATATGTGAAATTGAAATAAGTTCAAAAAGTTTTTGGTCTTATAATTTTTATTTAAACTCATATTAACAAGCCTTTAATGGGAATAAACCAATTTTGGTAACTGTAAAATGAGATGTAAGAAAATAGTTGTAATTGTTATTGGGGTAATCACTTTAAATGTAGTCAAGGCACAGCAAGCAGACACGCTTACTTTAGGATTGGAGAAATGTCATAATATTTTCATCGAGCAAAACTTGCAATTGTTATCTAAGCAATATGATATCAACATCGCAAAGGCTCAAATCATTCAAGCCAAGATTATTGATAACCCTAATCTTTATTTTGAGCAAAATATTTTTAACTCAAACAACCAAAAGTATTTTGATATGGGTTACTCGGGTGAAAATATTTTTCAAGCCAAGCAGCTTATTCATTTAGCGGGACAAAGAAACAAACGCGTAAATATTCAAAAGATAAACAAAGAAATTTCTGAATATCAGTTTTATGATTTACTGCGGACTTTAAATTTTCAGTTAAATTCTTCTTTTTATCGGATATATTTCCTGCTCAAATCAATAGACACATATAACTATCAAATTATAACTTTCAACAGGCTTCAAAATGCCTTGAAAAGTCAATATGAGAAGGGAAACTTGTCTATGAAAGAGTATACTCGTGTAAAAGCGGTTTTGTTTTCACTTCAAAATGAAAAATTGGCACTTGTTAACCAAGTGAATGAAGAGCAAAATAAATTGAAAGTGCTTTTAGGAAATAAGCAAACTACTTTCATTAAGCCTATACTTAACGAGAGCAATAACAAATCTTTTCAAATACCAATTGAATTGAAACAATTGATAGATACAGCTTATGCCAATAGAGCAGATGCAAAAATATCAGAAGCCACTATTCGTTTAAGTCAAGCTGATTTGAAATACCAACGCTCAGTTGGTTTGCCAGATGCAAATATTGGTTATGTTTATGACAGGCAAGGTAGTTTCATAAGAGATTACAGTGCTGTTTCTTTGGGCATTGATTTGCCTGTTTTTAATAGAAACCAAGGAAATATTACCATTTCAAAGGCTAAGTTGGAACAATCAAAAAAGCAAAACGATTTATATGTTTTGCAATTAGAAAATGATGTGCAACAAGTGTGGTATAAAACCATCATGACGGATAGCTTGTATCGTTCATTTGACAAAGATTTTCAACCCGATTTTGAAAAAGTAATGGTGGGTATGATAGATAATTACCAAAAAAGAAATATTAGCTTAATTGAGTTTTTGGATTATTACGATTCATATAAGCAAAATATCATTCAGTTAAATGAATTAAATACCCAGCGTTTTAATACCGTTGAAGAGTTAAATTACACAGTAGGTAAGGCCCTTATAAAATAGTTTATAGTATACACAACATGAGAAAATTAATATGTATTGCATTAGTGTTTGCTCTCGTATCATGCAGCCATGAAATAAAACATAAAGAGGAGGCTGTTACATGTTTAAATGATACCATGTTGAATGCGATTGAACTTGATACAGTTAAAATTTCAAAAGTGCAGCATGAACTAAAACTAACGGGTAAGATTAGTTTCGATCAAGAGAATACACAAAAGATATTTCCTTTAGCCAGTGGCAGGGTGGTTAAGGTAAATGTTGAAAATGGCGATTTTGTAAAAAAAGGTGATGTATTAGCGGTTGTAAACAGTAGCGAAGCTGCTGATTATGAGAGTCAGTTGTCTGCAGCTGAAAGTCGAATGATCATTGCCGAAAGAAATAAAAATGCTGTAAATGATATGTTCAAGGATGGCCTTTCTTCTGAGAGGGAATTGGTTTCAGCTAGAAAGGAATATGATGTGGCGGTTGCTGAATACCATAAACAAAAACAATATCAAAAGATATTTAGCCTATCAGGAGTGTCAACATACACGGTTAGAGCTCCCATGTCAGGCTATATAGTTGAAAAAAATATCAATCCTGAATTTTATATTAGAACGGATGATAATGTGAGTATTTTCACTATTTCAAATATAAGTGATGTGTGGGTTATGGTTAATTTGTATGAAGTGGATTTGGATAAAATCAAAGTGGGTTATGAAGCTGAGGTGAAAACACTTAGTTACGATAAAATTTTTCATGGGGTGATTGATAAAATATTTAATGTGGTTGATCCTGTTAGTAAAACCTTGAAAGCTCGCGTAAAATTACATAACAGTGATTACGCATTAAAACCAGAAATGTTCGCAAGTGTATCTATCAATTATTCTGAGAATGATAAAAAATTAAATGTCCCTACCAAATCAATCATTTTTGATAAAAATAAATACTATGTAATGGTATTTAAAGACAAATGCACAATTGAAACAAGAGAAATTAAAACATATATCGATAATAATGGAATAACATATATCGAGGAAGGACTGGTAGAAGGCGAACGAGTAATTTCAAAATTGCAACTTTTGGTATACGACCAATTGAATGATTAAATATTTTAATCAAATCTTTGCTAGCTTAAAATTAAATTTAGGTTAATCTAAAAAATGTTTTAAGTTTGCCATACAATCATTCGTATGAAATACTTAAATTACATTCAAATCAAGTTCCTCATAGGATTTCTTTTTACTATCAATATTTTTAATTTTGCTGCTGCCCAAAATGAGGCAGATAGTGCTGACCAAAGTTGGAGTTTTCATTTTCAACAAACCACTGTTTACCAATGGCATTATGATTTTGAAGGTAAACCAGGAAGTGATTATAGCTTAAAAAACAAAGAGGAAGATGCTATTTCATTAACAAGCACCATCTTTATTGGTCGTAAGTTATGGAAAGGTGCCAATGCTGTATTTAACCCAGAATTGGCTGGAGGAAGCGGATTAAGCCAAGCTAGAGGTATAGCAGGTTTTACAAATGGTGAAACGTTTAGAATTGGAGATCCAAGGCCTCAAGTATATTTGGCTCGATTGTTTATTGAGCAAAAAATAGCTTTAGATAAAAAAACGGAGTTTGTAAAAGGTGAGGCCAATACAGTGCAAGGTCATGAACCCACTTCCTATGTATCAATATCAGCAGGTAAATTTAGTAATGCTGATTATTTCGATTGCAACCAATACAGCCATGATCCACGTTCGCAATTTTTAAATTGGAGTCTAATGAGCGCTGGTGCATGGGACTATGCCGCTAACACTCGAGGCTATACCTATGGTTTTGTTTTGCAATATATTACTCCGAAACTTTCATTAAGGTATGGAATGTCATGTGTTCCTACTGTGGCTAACGGACCTGAATTGAATGGTGATTGGACAAAATACCAAGCGCAAACTTTTGAAGTTGAAAAACCATATAAACTAGGGAAATCAAAAGGCATATTTCGTGTTTTAGCCTATTACAATAATGCACCCATGAGAAGCTATAACCAAGCAGTTAAAGATGGAGATTTGGGGGTTTCAACAGACCCTTCTCATCAATCAAACTTAAACAATAGTAAATATGGTTTGAGTGCCAATATTGAGCATAGCATCAATAATGATATGGGTCTTTTTGCTCGCCTAAGTTGGAATGATGGAAACAATGAAACTTGGGCTTTTACGGAAATTGACCATAGTGCCTGTTTGGGTTTGAGTATAAGTGGGCGTAAATGGAAGCGTGATGAAGATATATTAGGCATTGCTTCGGTTGTAAACGGTATTTCAATACCTCATCAAAATTACTTGAAAGCAGGAGGAAATGGTTTTATGATAGGTGATGGATATTTGAATTATGCTCCAGAAATGATAACCGAGTGCTATTATTCTATCTTGCTTCACGAAGACCACTTTTGGCTAACGCCCAACTACCAATTTGTTGCCAATCCTGCTTATAACAGCGACCGAGGTCCCGTAAATATCTTCGGACTGAGACTTCATGCAGAGTTTTAATGATGTTCTTTACTAAACTACAACTTTAAATTAATTAGGTTGATTTAGGTCTAATATTCTTTCCTTGCTGTTTAATTCTCTTTTAACAACAACTTTAATCGAATACAATCCCTTATGCCCAAATTGTAACAAAATTCTTGAAATTGAAATAAAATGGATAAATTCATTAACAGCATTTTAGGCTATTCATTAAAAAATAAATTCTTTATATTTTTCTCAACTTTACTAATTATTACAGCAGGGGTGTTGAGTTATATAAATACACCAATTGAAGCATTTCCAGATGTAACAAATACCCAAATCATCATTGTAACGCAATGGAATGGCAGGAGTGCTGAAGAGGTAGAAAGATTTGTAACCATCCCAATTGAGGTGGCAATGAATTCCGTGCAAAAGAAAATTAATGTACGTTCTATCTCTATGTTTGGCTTATCTGTTATAAAAATAATTTTTGAAGATAATGTTGAAGATTTTTTTGCCAGACAGCAAGTTAATAATCTCTTACGAAATGTAAACTTTCCTTCAGATGTGGAGCCAGATGTGCAGCCTCCCTATGGTCCAACAGGGGAGATATTTAGGTATACATTACAAAGTAAAAATCAAACATCGGTGGATTTGCTTACATACCAAGATTGGGTGGTTGATCGCCAATTGAGAAGTGTACCTGGTGTAGCTGATATTGTTTCATTTGGAGGTGCTAGAAAATCATTCGAGATTTCTGTAAATCCTCTGTTATTGGCTAAATATGATTTAACACCACTTGAAGTATATAACGCAGTATCTAAAAGTAATATTAATGTGGGAGGAGATATTATAGAGCATAATGGCCAGGCTTATGTAGTTCGTGGAATTGGCTTACTCAACAATGTTGCAGATATTGAAAACATAATTATTGAAAATTTAGATGGTACTCCCTTATTAGTTAAAAATGTAGCAACGGTTTTGGAGTCAAGTATGCCTCGTGTTGGGCAAGCAGGTTTGGATAATAATGATGATGTAGTTGAAGGAATTGTGGTTATGCGAAAGGGTGAAAATCCTTCAGAAGTATTGAAAAATGTTAAAGAAAAAGTAGAAGATATTAACAACAATATTCTTCCTTCAAATATCAAAATGGTGACCTTTTATGATAGGGATAAATTAATTGCCTTTTGCACAAAAACAGTTTTGAGGAACCTATTTGAAGGTATTATTTTAGTTACTGTAATTGTGTTTTTGTTTATGGCCGATTGGCGCACAACACTTATTGTTTCTTTAATAATTCCATTATCTCTTTTGTTTGCTTTTATATGTATGAAAATAAAGGGGATGTCTGCAAACCTATTATCGATGGGGGCGATTGATTTCGGAATTATTATTGATGGTGCGGTGGTAATGGTAGAAGGGTTATTTGTCGTCTTAGATAGAAAAGCCCATCAGGTAGGGATGGAAAAATTTAATCATTTATCCAAGGCGGGTTTAATAAGGAAAACAGGAAGTGGTCTTGGTAAATCCATCTTCTTTTCAAAACTTATTATCATTACTTGTTTAATACCCATTTTTGCATTTGAAAAAGTTGAAGGGAAAATGTTTTCTCCTTTGGCTTTCACGCTAGGATTTGCCTTGCTAGGTGCCTTGATATTTACGCTGACCTTGGTTCCAGTATTAGCAAGTATTTTATTAAATAAAAATGTCAAAGAGAAAAATAATATTATTGTTTCGAGTGTAAATAAATTTGTTCTCAATGCATTTAATTTTACTTATAAATACAAAAAAATAAGTCTTATCGTGGCCTTTACTTTTATGGCCTTAAGTCTGTTTTCATTTAAGTATTTGGGTTCAGAATTTTTGCCAACGCTAAATGAAGGTGCACTCTGGGTTGAAGCCAAATTACCAATGAGTAGTTCGCTGACCGAAACGACTAAGATGGTTCATATTTTTAGAGATAAATTAAATTCTTTTGAAGAGGTTGAATCTGTTCTATCTCAGACAGGCCGTAGTAATGACGGAACCGATCCTTCAGGCTTTTATTATGTTCAATGTCAGGTAAATTTATACCCAAAAGAACAATGGAAAAGAAAAATTACGACTGATCAGTTAATTGAAGAAATGGATGCCCAGCTAAAGCAATACCCTGGTATTGTTTATAATTATTCTCAACCAATTATAGATAATGTTGCAGAAGCTGTTGCTGGAATAAATGCATCATTAGCTGTAAAGATTTTTGGTCCAGATTTAAAAGAAATTGATCGAATGTCGGATACGGTTGCTAATATTTTAAGAAATGTTGAGGGCGTTAAGGATTTAGGTATTTTGAGGAATATAGGACAGCCTGAATTAAACATTACTTTAAATGAATCAAAAATGGCAATTTATGGAATCAATACTTCCGATTGCCAGGCCGTAATTGAAATGGCTATTGGGGGCAAGGCGGCAACTTTGTTATACCAAGAGGAAAAGAAATTTGCGGTAAGGGTAAGGTATCAGAAAGATTATAGACAATCAATTAGTGATTTGGAAAACCTTAAAGTACCTAGCATGAATGGATCAAAGATTCCATTGAAGGAAATAGCCACAATTAATTCTGCCAGTGGTGCTGCTTTTATTTATAGAGATAACAATTCAAGATTCATTGCCATTAAATTCTCAATACGAGAAAGAGATTTAGGCAGTACCATAAAGGATGCTCAAGAAAAAGTGAATAAGGCATTGAAACCAACAAAGGGTTATCACATCGAGTGGTGCGGTGAATTTGAAAACCAAGTTCGTGCACAGAAAAAATTAAGTCAGGTTGTACCAATTAGCATTATCATCATCTTCATTATTTTATTTATAACTTTTGGAAATGCAAGGGATTCACTATTGGTTTTAGTAAATGTTCCTTTTGCACTTATTGGAGGTATTTTGGCGCTCCATATTACTGGAACCATTTTTAGTATTTCTGCCGGCATAGGTTTT
The DNA here is from genome assembly GCA_010027395.1 of Bacteroidota bacterium. Taxonomy (GTDB): domain Bacteria; phylum Bacteroidota; class Bacteroidia; order UKL13-3; family UKL13-3; genus RGVD01. Next base: position 1,266 of record RGVD01000036.1, on the reverse strand, counting down.
ATTGCCTTGTTTGGAATTTGTATTCAAAATGGTGTTATACTGATAACAGTTTTTAAGCAGAATTTAAAAGACAAACTATCCCTTGAGGATTCATTGAAGTTTGGCGTGAAAGAACGCACAAGACCAGTGGTGATGACTGCACTTATGGCTATGATAGGTTTGTTGCCTGCTGCTATTTCAACTGGAATAGGAAGTGAGACTCAAAAGCCATTGGCCATAGTAGTTATCGGGGGTTTGGTAACAGCCACAGTATTAACATTGTTGATTTTTCCTTTGGTTGTAAATTGGGCTTACAGAAAAAAACATGGATTGATTGACGAATAATCTTACGTTATTTGAAATCGAAAAGCCGTAAATTATTTATTTGCGGATAGTAATATTCAATAAATTTATATGTTTATAAGCGAAACCACAGTAAGAGTTAGGTATAACGAAACTGATAAAATGGGCTATGTTTATCATGGCAACTATGCACAATATTTTGAGATAGGCCGAACTGATGCCCTAAGGCAGGTTGGTTTAGCGTATAAAGAGTTTGAGGATAATGGTGTAATGATGCCAGTTATACACCTTCAAAGTACGTATATTAAACCAGCTCGATATGATGATTTGTTAACCATCAAAACCATCATTAAAAAGTTGCCTGGTGTGAAAACAGAATTCCATTTCGAAATACGCAACCAAGATGATACGCTGATTACTACAGGGGAGGTTTTTCTAGTTAATATTGATATGCAAACGAATAGACCTACACGTTGCCCTCAGGTTTTGATGGATAAATTGATACCTTTTTTTAATTCTCATTAGCAGTTAATCGTCACTACGAACGCAGTGAAGCAATCTATTGACTTATTAAAATTATTTGAAACTTTGAATTAAAAAAGATTGCTTCGCCTTAGGTTCGCAATGACGAACTCAAACTTCATTGCGAACCCTGGTGCGTCAGTGTGAAGTAATCCTTAATAATAGAAAATTAATCTAAACACAAACTTAACTCTTATCCTGCCAATGCTTTCATCATGGCTTGGGCTTTTAGCAAACACTCTTCATACTCCAAATTAGCATCACTATCATAGGTAATGGCACTGCCAACTTCAAAATTTAAATATTGTTTGGATTCGTTATATTGTATACTGCGTATAACCACATTGAAATCAAAGTCTGAATTGGGTGCAAAATATCCAATGGCTCCGCTGTATAAGCCTCGCTTGGTATTTTCATATTTTTCTATCAACTCCATGGCCATTACTTTGGGTGCACCCGTCA
>RGVD01000350.1 GCA_010027395.1 Bacteroidota bacterium | reverse complement strand
TTTATGATGCCAAGTTGTTTGGCAATTGGCAATTTGATTGGAGGGTAAAAGCACTTTCATTAACCAATATGTGTGGCAACTATTCCGAAAGTCAATCCTTTTTTGCTAAAGCTTTTCCTGCAGGAACGGAGGAAGTTATAGCCGACAAAAACAATATTCGAATTTTCCCTAACCCATCTGGAAATGGACAAAGCATTCAAATACAAAGTAGCACTACTTCTCAATTAAGTGTGTTTGATATGAGTGGTAAAGCGGTATTTTCTACAGATGTTTTAAAAGGCATCACAAAAGAATTCACACCCAATCATAGTGGATTGTATATGCTAAGATTTACATATGAAGGTGGCGAAACAATGAAGAAGATTTTGGTGGAATAGCTTTATTACCTTTTTTAAAATATGCTTTCCTAAGTAAGTATATCCATTATCTCATCCACATCAATATTTTTGATAAAGGATTCTTCGGTGGTAATAAGACTATCAGCTAGATTTTTCTTCTTTTCTTGAAGGGCTAAAATCTTTTCTTCAACGGTATCTTTGGTAATGAATTTATAAATAAAAACCGACTTCTTTTGCCCTATGCGGTGCGCCCTATCCACTGCTTGCCTTTCAACTGCAGGGTTCCACCAAGGATCAATCATAAACACATAATCAGCGGAAGTTAAGTTGAGTCCAACACCTCCTGCTTTCAGTGAAATCAAGAAGAACGAAATGCCTTCGTTTTGCTGAAAGGCACTCACAATCCTCTGTCTTTCTTCGCTTGATAAACTTCCATCTAAGTAAGCATACTTTATTCCTTTTTCATCAAAATACTTACTAAAAATATGCAACTGCTTTACAAACTGAGAGAACATAAGAACCTTGTGCCCCTCTGCTTGTGCGGTTTCAGCACGGTACATAATCTCGTTAAACTTACCACTTCCATGTTCGTAGGTTTCATTACTTAGCTTTGGGTGGTTGGCAATTTGCCTAAGTTTGGTTAAGCCTTGCAACAAAGTAAACTGACTGCGAGGCAAACCCAACTCACTTATGGATTTGATAATCTCGTTGCGATAATAACTTTTAACTGTTTCGTATGCCTCTTGCTGTTCTTCGCTCATAGGGCAATAAATAACTTGCTCTGTTTTTTCAGGCAAGTCTTGAGCCACTTGATCCTTGGTTCTGCGCAATACAAATGGCTTTATAATGGCTTTTAGTTGGTTCAACTTTTGTAGGTCTTTGCCTTTCTCAATGGGTAAAACAAACCTTTCGGTGAATGAAGCCAAGCTACCAAACATACCCGAATTGATAAAGGACAATTGGCTCCAAAGTTCTTGCACTGAGTTTTCAATTGGTGTTCCTGTAAGCACCAACCTATTTGAAGACTTTAGCTGTCTTACTGCCCTTGAGGAAAGTGATTGCGGGTTTTTTATGGCCTGACTCTCGTCCAAGATAATGTAATTGAACTTGAAAGCTTTGAACACATCCACATCCACACGTGCAGTACCATAAGTAGAAATAATCAAATCATAGCGAGCAAATACTTGTGCTGATTTGCTTCTGCCAATACCTGTATGCACCAATACCTTTAAATCAGGTGTAAATTTCATTGCCTCGTTATACCAGTTATACACTAAGGAATTGGGAACAATGATCAGTGAAGCACGTATGAAGGTTGTGTTATTTGTTACTTCGTTATTTGTTATTTTGGTATTTGTTAATTGGTCATTCAATACCGCAATGTCACCTTGAGCGGAGTCGAAAGGTGTTTGTATGTTATTCGTTACTTCGTTATTCGGTATTGAAATATCAACTTTAATCTTTTGTTTTTCTTCATGTGAATTAGAAGCAAACAAATCCAATTGCACAGTAGGGGCTGCATGCTGAGGATTACTAGTTCTATCTTCGAAAACAATCTCAGGCTCCAAATCAACTCTATGCTCCCCTACTTGCTTTATGTAAAACTCTTTTTCCTTTTGTAGCAATGCCAAGGTCTGAATTGTTTTTCCCAAACCCATATCATCGGCCAAGCATCCACCAAATTGATTTTCTTTTAAAAAATAAAACCAATCAAAACCTGCCTTTTGATAAGGCCTCAAC
>RGVD01000349.1 GCA_010027395.1 Bacteroidota bacterium | reverse complement strand
AAAATGTTTTACTATGTTATTTTTGTCAGAATTTTCAAATGACTCACTAGTAGATATATTCTTTTTATTTTCAAAATAATCAAATATATATTTAGAATTGTTTAAATAATAGTTTTTTTCTTTAGCCTTGAGAGATTTTATAATATTTTTATACTTAGCAATATTATCTAATATTTCCAATTTCTTTTTTGATTTATTTAACATTAATTCAAGTTTTTCAATTTGTTTTAAATATTTAGGAATAACTACTTCTTCGTTGTGTTTAAAAGATTTTATTATTTCATTATGTTTGCTATCCAATGTTGTTTTAATAGTATTAAATTTTTTCATTGATTAGAGATTATATTTTTAATGTAGTAAAAATTTATATAATAATATTAATTAATTATTTAATTTAATTTAATTTAATTTAATTTAATTTAATTTAATTTAATTTAATTTAATTTAATTTAATTTATTTTCAAAAAATTTTTTTCTTTAGGAATATTATAAAAAAATGGCTGGTGGATTAATGCAATTAGTCGCCTATGGCGCTCAAGATGTTTATTTAACAGGTAATCCTCAAATTACCTTTTGGAAAGTAACTTACCGTCGTCATACCAACTTTGCGATGGAGTCAATTGAACAAACTTTCAATGGTCAAGCTGATTTCGGTCGCCGTGTAACATGCACTATTTCGCGCAATGGTGATTTAGCTTACCGCACCTATTTACAGATTACTCTTCCTGAAATTGGTCAAAGCTTAAAAAATCCCACCGGTGATGTATTTGCTAGATGGTTAGACTTCCCTGGTGAGCAATTAATTTCACAAGTCGAAGTTGAAATTGGTGGTCAGAGAATTGATCGTCAATATGGTGACTGGATGCACATTTGGTGCCAATTAACTCTATCAAAAGAACAAGAACGCGGTTACTATAAAATGATTGGTAATACTACCCAGTTAACATATGTTTGCGATCCTGATTTTTCGGATGTTGATGGCCCTTGCTCGGCAAACGGTGTTCGTCAAGTTTGTGCCCCACGCAATGCTTTACCAGAAACAACCTTATATGTTCCATTACAATTCTGGTATTGCCGCAATCCAGGTTTAGCTTTACCTTTAATTGCGTTACAATACCACGAAGTAAAAATTAATTTAGACATTCGCAATATTGAAGAATGCTTATGGGCTGTAAGCAAAATTGATGGAGATGGTGTAAAAATTACTGACGCATACAAACAATCGCTAGCTGCCGCATCTTTATTTGTTGATTACATTTTCTTAGATACCGATGAGCGCAGACGCATGGCTCAAAACCCACACGAATATTTAATTGAGCAGTTACAATTCACTGGTGATGAATCGGTTGGTTCGTCATCAAACAAAATTAAATTAAATTTAAATCATCCTTGTAAAGAATTAATCTGGGTTGTTCAACCAGATGCAAATGTTGATTATTGTGCTTCTACAACAGTAGGCCACAATTTAAATAGATTATTAGGTGCGCAACCTTTCAACTACACAGATGCGTATGATGCTTTACCAAATGCGGTTCATGCTTTTGGTGGCAAATTTAATACAAAATCATCTGGAAATACTGGTAATGGTTATATTAATACTAGTGGATTATTCCAAGACCCATTTGCTAATGATGTTGCCGTAAGTGGTGCCGCTGGTTGGGGTCCAACTGGTAACATATCAGATTCCGGCGTTTCGGATGCTGGCACTTTCGTTTTAGCCGAAACTGCGTTAGATATGCACTGCTGGGGTGAAAATCCAGTTGTTGTTGCCAAATTACAACTAAATGGCCAAGACAGATTTTCGGAGCGTGAAGGCACATATTTCGACTTAGTCCAACCTTTCCAGCACCACACTCGTGCGCCAGACACCGGTATTAATGTTTACTCGTTTGCCTTAAGACCTGAAGAACACCAGCCATCAGGCACATGCAACTTTTCGCGTATTGACAATGCTACTTTACAATTAGTTTTATCTAATGCCACCGTTTCAGGTGTAAGCACTGCCAAAGTTCGCGTTTATGCTGTTAACTACAACGTCCTCCGCATTATGTCGGGTATGGGTGGTTTAGCTTACTCGAATTAAATAATTTTGCTTTGTT
>RGVD01000348.1 GCA_010027395.1 Bacteroidota bacterium | reverse complement strand
GCTTTTTATAGATATACAAAAAAGTCTTTATAATTGTCAGGGTAGATAATTAATTATATTGCAGGGAGGTTGAATAAATCACTTTCAGAAAATTTACTTGCATTGTAACTCTCAAAGCAATTTTTACTATTTAAATGCATGCTATGTTGTCAATTACTTGCTCTTTTTTTAAAATTATTCAAGCAGGAGATTGAGTTAAAATAAATAAAAAAAGACTTTTAGATTTTTCTAAAAGTCTTCTTTTATTGGTAGAAGTTAGATTTATTCCTTTATAATTTTATTAAATGAATCAACACCATTGATGCTTGATTTAACTGTATAGAAACCATTTGATAATTTTGCAATATCAATATTTACATCATTTGCGTTCGGTGAAGCTGTTATTACAACCTGACCTAATGAATTGTAAATAACGATATCTTGAATGGTATTTTTTGTGCTGATGTATAAATTATTGTTGGCTGGATTTGGAAATATACCAACAGTTTCTGTATTAATTGCACTAATACCACTTGCAGATTTCTTACTAAATAAAACATTATCAATATATGCAATTGAAGCACCAGCTGGAGTGCTTGCAAATACAAGTTGTGCAATATTTGATTTTGTAGTAAGGCCTGTAAAGCTTGAAATAGGAACTGCTATATGATTCCATGCGTTTAATGTAGGAGTAACAGTTAGCTCTTGTTCTTTGTCATCACCACCACCAAAAGCACCATCAGCACCAAAATCTACTAACTTATATCTAAAGTTTGTTGCGTTTGGAGTCCACATATCAAATTCGAATGAATCCATCGCAGTAATATTAATTCTATTTGCAACAGTTTCAACACCAACAAAATCTAAAGCAGAATATTTTTTAACATCGTCTGAACCAATTTTTATTTCATCAAGAGTTGCAGCAGACCATGGTGTTCTCCAAGTATCAACCATTACATTGGTGTATGCATTGCTGAACAATGAAATAACATCTGAAGCTTTTTTAGTTGGAGTTTTTGCAGCAACAGTTGGTGTTGCCAATACAGGAGCTTTGCTAAACATCACATTATCGATATATGCTACAGAAGTAGCTGAAGGCACACTAGCAAATACTATTTGTGCAATATGCTCTTTAGTTGTAAGCCCAGTAAAACTTGCTATTGGCACTGATATATGATTCCATCCATTTAATGTGGGTGTAACTGTAAGTTCATGTTCTTTGTCGTTTCCACCACCAAAAGCAGAATCAGCACCAAAATCAACCAATTTGAATTTAAAAGTTGTTGAATTTGGAGTCCATAAATCAAATTCAAATAAATCCATACCAGTAATATTTATTTGTTTCGATACCATTTCAACACCAACATAATCCAAAGTAGAATATTTTTTAACATCATCTGTTCCAATTTTCATTTCTGTAAGTGCAGCAGCAGACCATGATGTTCTCCAAGTATCTACGGTTACATTTGCGTAAGCATTGCTAAACAATGAAATTACATCGCCCGCAGCCTTAGTAGGGGCTTGTGCAGGAACTGTTGGTTCTGCCAATGTTGCTCCAGCAGAAAAAGTAATATTGTCGAAATAAGAAATTACATCAGATGCTCTGCCAGCTAAATTGAAATCAGGAAATATGATAATTTGATTTATATCTGTTGAAGAAGGCTCACCAATTTTTGAAGTAAAGTTAAAAGTTAATTCTTCCCACTCATTGATTTTGGTATTAGCCACTTTGATTTCGCCTGTTGAAGCGTTACTGTTAGTTGCGAATTTGATTCCAACGTCACTTATAACACTTTTGTATACCATAATTTTTACAATGGCATTTGATGCACTTAAAGTAAATGTTCCAATATCAGCACCCTGAAGTGACTGACATCCTGCCCAAGGCTGTCCTGCTTTTAAAGCAGTGAATTTGGCAACTTTACCAGAAGTGTTTGGAGCTAAAGAACTTGGATTGTTAACAATTTCCAAGGCTGGATTTGTAACATTCTCAAAAGTTGACCAAGACCAACTTCCACCCTTGCCTGCAGGTTCAAAATCAATTGGGGCATTTTGAGAGAATCCTATACTTACAAGAAGTAAGGATAAACTTAAAGTAATAATTTTTTTCATATTTAGTTT
>RGVD01000347.1 GCA_010027395.1 Bacteroidota bacterium | reverse complement strand
CATTTATTGGCCCTTTTGTGGAAATTCAAAAGGATGTAAGCATTGGCGATAATTGTAAGATTCAATCCCATAGCTTTATATGCGAATTGGTAATTATTGGCAACGATTGTTTTATTGGCCATGGTGTTATGTTTATCAATGATCTTTTTAGTGATGGTGGACCAGCCAGGGGAGATAAAAGCAAATGGAAGTTTACGCATATTGGCAATAATGTTTCTATAGGTTCTAATGCCACAATTTTGCCTGTGTCGATTTGTGATAATGTAGTTATAGGTGCCGGATCCGTTGTTACCAGGAGTATTACAGAGCCTGGTATATACGTCGGTAATCCGGCTCGAAAAATGAAAAATATTTAATCTTAATTCTTTGATAATGAAAATACCATTTGTTGATCTTTATGCTCAATATCAAACAATAAAAGGCGATATTGACTTTGCTATTGAGTCTGTAATAGCCCAATCGGCTTATATTGGCGGCAATTATGTTTCAAAATTTGAAAAAGATTATGAAGCATGGTTACCCGCGAAACATATTATTAGTTGCGCAAATGGTACAGATTCACTTGAGATAATTCTTAAAGCCTGGAACATTGGTAAAGGAGATGAGGTTATTGTTCCTGCCATGACCTGGATTTCTACGGCAGAGGCAGTGAGCAATGTTGGGGCAACACCTGTATTTGCGGATGTTGACAGCGCATATTATACGATACTTCCTGAGGAAATTACGGCTAAAATAACCAAAAACACAAAGGCAATAATTCCGGTTCATTTATATGGTCAGTGCGCCAACATGCCTGAAATTATGAAAATAGCCAGAGTCAATAATTTAAAAGTTTTGGAAGATTGTGCGCAAGCTCATGGTGCTGAAATTGATGGCGTAAGGGCCGGACTTTGGGGAGACGCGGCAAGTTTTAGCTTTTATCCTGGAAAAAATTTGGGATCATATGGCGATGCTGGTTGTATTACCACCAATGATGATGAATTATTTGAGATGTGTAAAATAATTACCAATCATGGTCAAAAGGGCAAACACAATCATCTGATTGTTGGAAGAAATAGCAGAATGGATGGAATGCAGGCAGCAATTCTTTCAGCAAAATTGCCAAATTTAGACCAATGGAATAATAGTAGGAACGAAAAAGGGATATATTACAATTCAAATATAGATCCTGAAAAATATGGACTTCCTCAATTGAGAGAAAACAGCAAGCATGTTTTTCATATTTATTCTTTGGTGTGCAAGAATCGAAACTATGTTGTAAACGAATTGAATAATGCCGGAATATCAACCGCCGTTCATTACCCAACAGAATTACCGGCTACCAAGGTTTACCAAAGCTCAGAAGTATTTCCAAATTCAAAACACATGGCAAATCACAATTTGAGTATTCCAATTTACCCAGAGATGACGATTGAGCAATTGGACTATGTAATTGATATTCTAAATAAAATTTAGGTTGGATCGTCATAAAATTTTATATATTCATCACGACGGATTAATTTCAGGTTCTGCAATTAGTTTGAAGAACCTTTTGATAAAATTAAATCGTGAAAAGTTTGAACCCATCGTATTAATTGGGTTTGAAGGGCCCATACGTAAATTTTACGAGGAAATAGGGGTGAAGGTTATTTCATTTGATATAGGGACATTTGTGACTCAGCCAACCCCTTTTTTATTTAGTAGAGATTATTATTACAATTTGAGAGCGCTCTTTTTTAGTAATACCAATTTGTTGGATAAAATTCTGAAAGAGATTAAACCTGATTTAATTCACGTAAACGACAAAAGTGCTTTAATTGCAGGTGAGTATGCTGCCAAATGCGGGTATAAAGTAATTTGGCACCTGAGAAGTACGTATCACGGCAAGAGGTCATATCTATTATACCTGATTTCTAAGTTTAAGATATCTAAAAGTTCTAAACACCTGATTTCAATTTCAGAGGATGAAACTGATGGATTTGAAAACTTTAAGGACCTATCTGTTATATACAACAGTATTGATATTGATTTGGCTGATAAGGTGTTAAAATCCGGTTCAAGTTTCAGAAGAGAGTTTAATATTGAACCCAATGAAATAGCCATTGGAATGATAGGCAATCT
>RGVD01000346.1 GCA_010027395.1 Bacteroidota bacterium | reverse complement strand
TTATAATATAACAAATTTTTAATTTAAATTAAATATTTACTCTTACTATTTAATTTAAAGTGAAATGGAGTTAAAGTGAGATGAAGGGAAGAAACAGAAATTTCATTTAGTTATATACTCCTCCTACCCTTGGCTGCCATCTTCCGAGAGCAAATTCGTTACCTTCTTTCGCTGATATCATATCTCCAAAACAAAAGTTAGCAAACCCTCCCTGGTCATTGGGAATGGTTGTATTAGGGTTTGTGTAAAAATTTCTCATACTATAGTCAAAAGAATAACTATCGCCTAAATCACTAAATAATTTACGCTTAATATACTCTTTTTGTTTTGTTGATTCATCGGAAAACGTAGTATCGACAACGTAATCTTTTGTACTATTATTTATGTTCTTTTCTACTTCGGCATTGAAGGCAGGTGCTGCCTCGTTTCTGGTAGGATTATAACTTATTTCTGGTAAAAGAACATTCATCATGGGATTATTTTCTTTGGGATTAGTGTAGTCGTCTTTTACTTCATTATATAATATGGCATTAGTGAAATTTTCTTTTATTTTTGGCGGTAATTCTTTTGCCTTTTCATCTGCTATGATTTTATTAGATTGTACATGATATAAAATAGCAATTACAGCTAAAGTTATTATACCTACAAATATAATTCCCATATTCAATGTAATCAAATATCCTAAAAGTGAAGCTATAATAACAACATTAATAGTATTATTAGTATTAATAGTAATATTAATAATAATTACACTATTTTACTTTATACTTATATTACATTTATTTTGTGTTTATTTTTTGGTTATTTTTTATTTTTATTCTTCTTCTTCTTCTTTTGTGTTTCAACTACCGGTTCATAACCTGTTTCTGTAGACTCACTTGTAGTCGTGTTTGTAGTCGTGTTTGTACTTACAATAGTATTTGTCGGTTTAGCAGTTCTAGGGGTTTGCTGAATTTGTTCACCCGATGACGCAGTATATACAGCAGTAGTAGGACGAACCATATTATTTGCAGGAGTTGGAGTTGGATTTGCTACCTTTTGTTGTTGTTGTAGAGGAGGTTGCTGTTGCTTCTGTTGAAGCTTCGACTGCATACGCTCCTTCATTTTTGCATTTTTCATATTTTGTTGTAGGTGACTCTGTAAAGCACCCATATTTACCTTTCCACCCTTTCCTCCTAAACCAGCCAATCCCCCTAAACCTGACATTCCCATTTTGCTTAACATGCTTGACAAGTCCCCCATACCGGGCATATTTTTCATATTACTGAGAAGGTCACTTGCTTCCTTCATAAGCTCGCTTTCTTTTATATCACCCTTTTTAAACTTATCATCTAGTTTTGCACCGACATTTTTCACCATATTCATTAGTTTTCCAGGATTTTTAAATAACTTTTGAAATACATTGCTCATATTTACATTTTCAGCATTTTCCATATCAATACCCAAGTCAAAGTCCTTGGCTGTTTCCTCTGCTATTTCTTTTGCTAGTGCTCCTATTTTACCATTAAGAAGTTTTGAAATATGTTCATGAATTGTTTCAGGATTAGGCATTTCGGTTTGTTTTTTATTATCCGACGATGATGATGATGATGATGATGCACCACTACATTCTTCTTTACTACTAGAGTTAAATCCTGGAAAACCCGGAAATTTTGACATATCGATTCCACCCATACCATCCGGTGAAAAGCTTTTAAGCTGCTCAGCAAATTTCTCAAATTCTTTCATATCAATTCCGTCCCCGAATTTCATATTTTCTCCCGAAGCTCCTGCTTCTCTTGTATTATCATCTGTACTGTCGCCACTATCTCTACCTCCTCCCATAAATAGGTCCTGCATATTTTTGATTGTCTCATCCAACTTATTCTTCAACTCGTCCTCATTTATAGCTTCAAACAGTTTCGCAGTATCTCCAAATGAATCTCTGTCGGAAATATTTGTAATAATTGAAAAAAGAATAAGCTGCAAATATTTCCAAATAGTATCACGTGTATTATTTGATATGTCAGGAGTGTTCCATACTTCTCTAAAGTCAATGTCGGGTAAAAAGTGTACGTTTACTGCGGCATCACCATTATCTTTTTTGAAAATTTCAGCATT
>RGVD01000345.1 GCA_010027395.1 Bacteroidota bacterium | reverse complement strand
TAAGGGATATTCAGCACAAACTAACTTGACCGGATTTTATGTATATTGCCCTACATCTGGCATGACAGTAACTGTAACTATTATTTATGATAAGCAATACTCCAGTCCTATGCTTCGATACTACAACCCAATTACCGGAGCCTACAGCATGGTTAATGGAGCAACCTACGGCACCAAGACTATTGGTGGCATTACTAAGACTACAGTTACATACGATCTAACGGACGGCGGTTCTCTGGATAGTGATGGCTTAGCCAATGGCATAATAAAGGATCCAGTACTATTGGTCCTTGCTCCTAACGCTCCAGTAACAGGATTCGGTATCTATCAAAAAACACCTCTGGACAACCTCCAATATCTTGGTTTAATTGGGTCTTGCATGGTTCTAACTGCACTCGGCATCCGCCGTCTTCATAAAAATCCTGCCTAAATAATGTATAGTAAAAATATGAAGCGATTATTGGGCAATAAAAATCAATCTGAGGATACTCAAGACAATAATTTCAATATCATTGAAAAAGATAGTCTTGCAAGTAAATTGCATTTGTATTGGGAGCCATGCGATACAGTAATTGATGTTAATGACGAAAATGAAATTAATCCAAAGATTCTGGAACAATACGAATACACAAAAAATTTTTTGAAAAAATTTATACTCGAAAATTGTAAAAATGTTAAGATTATCGAAAATGCAGACGATAAGGATGGAGATGAGAATGAATCAGATGGTATAAATGACATCAATACATGGGCTGATCCAGGAGATAAAATTTGCCTAGAATTAGTGTGCTTAGACGTAATTAGTAAAGACGTAAAACTGTATGATTCCTGGGTAAGCATAAGTTTGATGACTTACTACGATATCCCGTCTAGTAGATATAAGAAGTATTACAAAAAACATAATAAGCATTCAAAATATAAATATATAGATGAACGAAAATACTATTATAAAATTGAGGTAGGTATAAAATTTGGTAAATCAAAAATCGATTTTCCAATATACACAACCAAAACAGACAATTATTATGGAGAGGACTCTTTAGAGAATTATAATGATAATTTAGAATTATCATTAATGGCTTTTACTCATCTATTAAATGGTAACTATGAAATACAAAAAAACGGACAAGTAAAATTTTCAGCATATAAAAACCCAAATTATGAATTAATACTCGATAAAGACGGAAGATACAAAACAAGACTAGCTAAAATCTAAGAAATATAAAAGCTTTAGACCTAAAGTAGTTACACCACCAAGCACTATAGAATAATCATGATTTATGGGCTAAAATAAGGGTAATGCTTAGCATAATATTGCCAATTCATATTGCACTCGGCTTCATAGCTCTTGGCTATGCCGTTGGTATTGCTGTTAGAGTCAAAACTGACCCGACTAGAGTGGCTAAATCTAGCGTACAAAGAATGTGGTTGAGCCTAGGAGGGGTTATAATTAGTGGCTTCGGTCTAACCGTGGTTACGTCTGCTTCTTTTGGTCGTGCTTGTGCTGCTATGTCTTCATTTATAGCCATTGTAACTTTTGTACATCTTTATCAGAGAAATACTCGCCGTAGGCTTAGTTTAGCTTATTATAAAAACCACAGATAAACAGCAGTAGTTTAGATATAGTTAGCAAACTTAGTCCTTCATATTTTCTCCCTTTTTTAAGAAAATAGTCTAAGAAAAGAAAAAGACCCTTTCGGGTCAAAATTCTAAAATTTGGTGCGGGTGATGGGACTCTAACCCACGGCCTCATCCTTGGCAAGGATGCGCTCTAAACAACTGAGCTACACCCGCAAAAAAGTTTAATGGTGGGGCTCTTCAAGCCTCTGCTCTACCAACTGAGCTAAAGAGCCACATTGAAGGTTCTCAACCCTGTTATTTTACAGATTATAGACCAAAATTACAACCACCTATGATATATTCTTGGTTTTAACTATTTTGATTCTAGCGTGGTCAGGCGGTTTTCGTGATTATCTAAGATGCCAGAGTAGTGCTTTATAGACATCTGGAGAATTGATTCAACGTTTTTAAGCCTATCGTCCATGGCGTCTACTTTGGCAGGTAGATAAGTAAGGTCAGATAGCACTACTACATATTCCA
>RGVD01000344.1 GCA_010027395.1 Bacteroidota bacterium | reverse complement strand
ATACCAACAGAATTAAGCAGTCAACCAATAAAAAGATTATTTACTGGACAAGCTTTTTTGTATTTACTGTTTGTCTTATTTCTCATGGAGCCTTAGACTATATTCCTCATTGTTATCCTATTAATACAAAGTTTGACGCGATTGCAGGGTTATCAATGATTTTGATTACAATTTGGATGACAAACAAAAAATATCGATTAATAATAGGGCTTGCTTTTGCTGGTTGCATTTTTCCGGATCTGGTGGACCATTTGCCAAGCATACTGAACAAAGAATTCGGATTTAGCTTACCAATATTTGAGAAAATATTTCCATGGCATGTAAAGGAATATTCCGGCTCAATCTATTCAGGAAATTGCAACATTTCAAACTTGAATCACGCACTATTATTGTTGACTATTGCTATTGTTTTCTATTGCAGGTGGAAAGATGTTACGGTAATATGCAAGAAGGACTCCTAGCAGAACAAAAGAGCATAACTATAGACTTTGAGCAACTGGAGTTTAGGTTTTGGCCAAACAACAGGGGGTTTCATAGTCAATTGTAAAATCCGAACAAAATTAATATCTTTGAATATATATGCCTACAATACTCTTCATATACGGGTCTATTCCAATGAAGGATCAGAACCCATTCATGTGCATGCTGAAAAAGGGGATATGGAATGTAAGTTTTGGCTTTTAATTGAAGAGATTGAAATTAGAGAAGAATTTTCTTTTAACTTGAATCCTGCTTCAAAAAAAGAAATAAAAAAAATTATTTATCAACATTTCGATCTAATTGTAGACGCTTGGAATAAACACTTCAAAAAATAAGGTTATGATTGCTACGCATACTATTCAGGACATCACTTTTGATCAAAATTCCATCCAATTAAGTATTGACGGCAAACTTTTTAAAATCTCATTGGACAAGATTTCGAGTAAGTTACAATCAGCAAATGAACTTCAAAGAAGTTTATATAAAATATCTCCTTCTGGCTATGGCATCCATTGGCCGTTAATTGACGAAGACCTTTCAGTAGACTCTTTAATGAAAATAGCAGGGCAATAAGCAACTGGCAGTAATAGCACCTTAAAATTATGCCGCGCATTTTGGTATGGTAACTTTCGATGGACTTTCGTGCATAGAACCTCACGGAGGCATCAATTCTAAAAATTGCAACAATTCAAACTTGAACTACTTACTATTATTGTTGACTATTGCTATTGTTTTCTATTACAGGAGGAAAGATGTTACCATAAAATGTAAAAGGACTAATTGTAAAACAATAAGTTATAACAAATAACTTTGAGTAATTTTTTGGTTCCATTATTGCCCGTGAGCTTTTGGTATTGCTTATGTTTTTTAGTAATTTGGCATTAGCTATTCGAATCAATAGTGCAAACGCCCAAGAAAGATTACAGATTATCCAAACTGCCCAAAGCCTCGGGCGCTAGGTGTTATGCTACCTGAAAAACGCTAAAATTTTAAATTAAATAATCAAATGGCAAAAGAATTAGGAACAAAAGAAAGTCCTTGGCTATTAAAAACGCCCCCATTATCGTCAGACTTTACAATGCATAAAGACAGTAAGGATGGAAAAGATATCCTGGTATGCACAGTTGGAAAAACTGTATTGCATTATGATTATCGTTGTATTGATGATCTTCACAATATGCTAAAGCAACACAGTGAATGGATGGAACTTGGCAGTGCAGATGAACAAAAGCCAGCCAAAGAAGGAACCGTAGAAGCATGGGGTCGGTCAGAAAAAAATCCAAATGGTGGTTGGTATGGATTAAAAAAGGGATTTCGGGGCAGGTTTGGTATGTATGTACCCCCTTTGATGGAAAAATTAGGACTTGCAGAAGTAACCCACGATGCGAAGGGAAACAAAATGAGGGTGAAGTTGTAATGGGAGAAAGCACTACTGGTATAAAAAGAAAAAAATTGAGGTTTCAGTGTTCAAATGAATTTTGTGAGTGCCTATGTGTTATTCATTTATTGCAATCTGTTTTGTGCTTCTTTGCCTGCCAGCAGGGGGGAATCCCCAACTTCTTGAAGCGCCGAAACGTAAGCGGTTATTGAAAAAATATTAGTAACAAAATAAATTATAAGA
>RGVD01000343.1 GCA_010027395.1 Bacteroidota bacterium | reverse complement strand
TTGATATTAAGCAAGATTGGACTAATTTATCTTATCATAGTTATCTTATCAAAAATTCATTGTTAGTAAATAATTTAATAAAAGATACCAGTTTTTGAAAAAATATTAGTTTTGTAAAAAAAATATATTATGGCTGGTTTGAAATGGTTAGTTTATTTGGCAATCGGTTTGACCGTTTGGTTAAATTGGGATAAGTTGAAGGGAATGATGAATAAAAATAGTAACGAAGAAAATAAATAAAAATGAAAATACAATTAAGACAAGGAACGGACAGTTTTAAGTTAACTGCGCAAAGCTTCAAAAGAGCATATTTGTTAATTCAAAGTGTTGGAAATGGTGGTACTTCTACGCCATCTACAACCGATATAAATCTGAATAATTTGAATGTAACAATCGAACTTCATCAATCCGGTGAAACCTATTTAACGTCGTTTAATGCGGTTGCTCCAACGGTATTAGGTGCTTTGAAAAGCAAAAATCCTAATTCAGTTAGTGCAATAGGATTTGATACGAACGGTACTGCGTGTCGTGGAAACATTGTAAGTACGGTAACTGGTAATTTTGTGAACGAGGTTTATGTTCCATTATTGTGGGATGGTTACGTACTTGGTGAACAGGACTATGTTAAGTTTACTACTACTACAATTCAAGGATTTTTTGGTGGTGCAAATACTTCAAATAGTTCTTTTTACATTGTAGTTGAAGAAGGAGCTGAGGTTAATCAATTAGATATTAATATTCCTATATATTATCCGATTACTATTGATAAAACGAATCCACAATTTAACGAAGAATTGGCGTCTGAATTGTACCTGATCAATTCAGTTCCTAATTATACTTTTGAGACTCAGCCTTTCAGAAGTATTGAATTGCGTAGTAATCATTTGAATGACGCATATGATTTATATACACTTGAAACGTTGTCAAACGTATACGGATACGGTCGTGCAAAAGATTACGGAAGCAATTTGATTTTTAATGTCGAGCCTTCCCGTCTTTCTCATGTATTAGTAAACATGGATGTTAATACTGCGAATGTGACTAACGGTGCAAATTGGTTATTTATTTCTCGTGTTTGTTCGAATGAAATGGTAGCACATAATGCTATTATTCGTCAAGAAAAATTTAATACGCGCAAAGCGATCCAGGCTGGTTTAATTAAAGAACGAACTCACCGATATAAAAATCATAAATAATGAGTGTTGAAAGCGAGGCAATGATAAAAACGTTAACTGATGAGTTGACGTCTTCTACCAGGAGGATTGAAGAACTTCAAAGTCAGTTAGCTGGTTTGAATAATGATTTAGCGAAAGCGAAAGTTGGTAAACGTTCTGGAATTAAGAAAGCAATAAGAAACGTTGAACAACAACTGAATCATGAATTTCAGATAAAGAAGAAAACCGAAGAGAATCTGTCTGAAACACAACTTGCTTTACAAGGCATCGATCAAAAGTCCGGTGTTGCCGGTGCCATTGGTGGCGCTATTGGTGATGTAGCCGGAGCCGTTGCAGCCGGTTTTGGTGCCGGTGGTTCTGCATTGGGCGGAGCTTCTTCTGCATTGAATCCAAAACCTACAATGGATTCTGGTCAAACAAAGAAAGCAAACGATGATACTAATCAGGATAAAAAACCGAATTATTTGATTTATATAATTGGTGGCGCGTTGCTTTTGATTTTATTAATGTTTAGAAAAAAATAATCATGGGAGGTTTTGCAGATTGGTTTAGTCAGAATAAAGAATGGTTAGGTAAAACCGCTGGCGATGTTTTGAGCCATGTTGGACAAAACAAAGATAATTCTACGGAAGTTATTCCGTTAATGGAAAAAAACAAGAAAGATGATGCGAAACAAAATACAATGATATATGTCATTGGTGCTGGTTTGGTAATTGTTTTATTAATTTTTATGAAAAAGAAATAGCATGGAAAAGATTATTGATTGGATAAAGTCGAATATGTTAATTGTTGGTGTTGGAATTGTAGCTATTTACATGCTATTTTTCAACAAAAAAGCGAGGGTTAGACGTCGTAAACGTCGAACAATGCGCCGACAAAGGAGAATGATGCGACGTACAATGACAAGACGTTATTAATATGACGTTAGTTGAATTTCTTTTTTCCGTTGCTCGTAACATAACTGACGGAGATATAAACGAGTTGA
>RGVD01000342.1 GCA_010027395.1 Bacteroidota bacterium | reverse complement strand
TATAAATCTTTGGTGGATTTGAAGATAATTGAGCCCAATCCTTTTAGTGTTTTTGTTGGCCCCAATGGAGCTGGCAAGTCTAATATATTTGAGGCTTTGGAGTTTTTAACGCTTTCAAATACCGTTGACGGAGATAATGTACTAACGATGTTTGGCGGTATTTCAAATATATACTCTAAAACACATACTGAAAAACATAAAAATATTAATTTTGAATTGATATTGGATGATAAGCACAAAAGAAAGATTGACATTAATGTTGAATCATCTTCAGGTGATGTTTCATATATTGGTGGCGGTAGGACATTAATTGGAAGATATCTACTTGATTGGTTTGAAAAAAATGATTCTACTACATCTTCAAAAGTAAAAGAACAATGGAAAGATGCTTTAACAAATGCATCTGGTAAGCAATTTTTTGATTCGTATTCAAGATTATTTGTAAATAATATCAAGATTGTTAAACAGCAATCAAATCAAGATATAAAATTATCTTCCGATTGCTCAAACCTCGAAAAAGTTCTCAAACGTATTTTAAAAGATAAAAATAAAAGAGAAGATATTGTAGATTGGCTTGATTTGTTGGTGCCTGGTTTTGAAAATATAGATATAGTGAGCGAGCCTTTGAGTGGAACAGATAGTTTGGTTATATATGAAAAAGGTACAAACAAACCCTTTACTAAAAACCTTTTATCAGATGGAACATACAATATACTTTCGCTATTAACTGCCGTTTACCAAAGCGATGAGCCACAGTTTTTGTGTATTGAAGAACCTGAAAATGGATTAAATCCAAAAGTGCAAAAAGAGCTCGTAAATCTGTTCAGACAGAAATGTGAAGATGAAGGTCATTATATATGGATAAACACACATTCGCAAACCATCGTAAATCAGCTTGAAGCCAAAGAATTAATCATAGTGGATAAGATAGCCGGAGCCACACAAATAAAGCAGCTAACAGATTTTGACACATCAGGATTACCAATGGATGAAGCTTGGTTAACCAATACACTTGGTGGAGGTCTTCCATGGTAAAGAAAGTTGGATTTATTTGCGAAGGAGAAACTGAGAAAATAATTGTCGAATCTTCGGCTTTTCAAAGATTATTAACTGACTTAAATTTAAGCTGTGCAGTAGCAGTAGATGCTTCGGGTAATGGAAATTTACTACCTAAAAATATTCAAAATCATTTAGAAACCATGAGGCGTTATAAAGTTGATTTTACTATTATTTTAACAGATTTAGATGAAGACGTTTGTATTACTAAAACCAAAGAAAGAATTCAAGGTAGTGAAAAAAATGAAGCGATAATTATTGTATCTGTTAAAACAATTGAGTCTTGGTTTTTAGCTGATTCTAAAACATTGTCATTGGTTTTTAGTTAAGAATATTCTTATTCTTTTCCCGAAGATATAGAAATGAAACCTATTGATTTAATTAAACAATTATTCTTAGAAAATATTCAACGAGGAATTGGAAGAAGAGGAAAACCTTATTTAGCAAATTATATGCTTAAAAATGGATTTAATATAATGAATGCGGCAGAACACGCTAACTGCCCAAGTGCAAAATATTTTATTGCTAAGTTAAGAGAAATTGCATTGTTGTAAGGTTTGCATTTGTCAGTATTAAGATTTGTTGGGTTAGTTAGGCAAGCTCACTACAGGTAAAGATGATAGGATATTGCAACATCAAACGCAGCTATTCAAACATCCCCCTAACCCCCTTCGCTTACGCAATAGCCATTCGACAAGCTCCTTTAGACTTGCAAAAGATTAATTTTGATAATTAATTTAATTGAGAAAGGAAGCAAGGTAAACTAAGACACGCTCCTGCTGCTTCGGATTTGCAATCCGAAGTAATTATTACAAGGATTTGTAATCCGCTTTTAACATTTCATTTTCATGAAAAAAAATCTTTTTAGTAGCAATTATGATGCGCATTACAAATGCTTATACTACATAAGTGCGGTTTGCAAAACCTCACTAGCTGAGAATGACTATCGCAAGTCAAAAGTTAAGGGACTAAAGATTGAGTTATAACTCAAAAAAAACAAAAGGCTCTGGTTTCTCTATCTAGCCTCAGCACAGCCATTCGCCAAGCCCTGGCTCACAGCCGCACAAGGGAAGAATGCCTTGCGCTAAGATTTTAAACTAAATGC
>RGVD01000341.1 GCA_010027395.1 Bacteroidota bacterium | reverse complement strand
AACTTAATATTTTTTTTTGCTATACTTAAGTAAATATGGATATACCATTAGAAAATCTTAAAGTTGCAGATCTTCTTGAAATAGCGAGGAAGATGAATCTAAGTAGATACTCTAAACTACGCAAGACAGAGTTAATATGTCTAATTAGAGAAAGTATTATTGCACAACAACTAGCAGGAACGACTGTACCAACCCCTCAAGTCGTGAAGAACGACAAATGTTACGGAAAAGTATGTATTCCGTCTAAGATTTGCAATCCAAGTAGCGGAATATGTGTTAATAGAGATGGTGCTATTGGTAAGCTTCTTGTTAAGCCAGAATCTTTTACCCCATATGTTCCACCATTTACACTTCCTTACGCACCACCAGCTGGCAAGTGTGCCACAAAAGTATGCGTTTCATCCAAGATTTGCAATCCAGAAAGTGGTAGATGCGTTAATAGAGATGGTGATAAGGGTAAGAAGATTATTAATGACATTTTAAATGCTAAAATATGCGAACCAGACTGGTATATTTATACTATGGATGGATGTAATTATTGTAAAAAAGCGAAAGATCTTTTGGATAGCCTTGGCTTAAAGTACACTGAATCGGAAGTTAATAAGGTAGATAAAGAAGAGTTTTTTCGTGTAAAGGCTTCGGAGACAAAAGGATATAAATATTTTCCTGTTATTTATAACAAAGGTGTTTTTATTGGTGGATTTACCGAGTTACAAAAAATGCTAAGCAAACCAACTTCTTCTTCAGGTAGTTCAAGTTTTCATATGTTCAAACCTCAGTTAGTTCAAACAACTAAATTTAGGGGACAACCATGGGAAGATTTAGTTTCAATGCTTTATCTAATGCATAAGCATAAAAACGATTGTGTAGCTATTCCACTTGATCTAATGACTAATTCTGGAAACTTAACAAAAAAAGCTTTAGGAGTTACGAGTTTTAACGATACTTCTTTATCATGGAGTACAACTAACAAGAAGTTTAATGTGCCAAAAGGATTATGGGACGCTGTAAGAGCTTGTTTGAAAAGAAAAGCTCGATTTATTGTAATGCCTTTAGGTATTAATGCTCCAGGAGCCAGTCATGCAAATTTTTTGATCTACAACTCGGAAACAAAATCTCTTGAGCGTTTTGAGCCACACGGGATGGTACCAGAAACTAGCTCATTAAATATACCAGAATTGGAGGAAGAACTTGGTAACCTTTTTAACAGAAATATATCTAGAGATATGGTTGATGAGGTTTTTGCTCCAGTATGTTTTTGTCCAGCAGTTAATGTCCAGGCTATTCAGGTAGCGGAAAACCAAAAAAAATTTGAAGATGCAGAAGGATTTTGCGTAGCATGGGCTGCATGGTATGCAGATGTTCGTTTGTCTAACCCGAAAAAGTCTCGATCCGAAGTTATTTCTATTGCTATAGAAAAATTACGAAAAAATACGTATAGTTTTACTCAATTTATTCGTTCTTACGCTTCATTTCTAACGAGGGTAGGTGATCAATTAAAAACTGCTACGAATCCGGCTCGTGTGTTTACTACGTATCTTAAAAATTGTGCTTGAGAGAAATGTGTGTATTTGTCTTAGTAATTACCAGATTTTGTAATTAAATAATTACAAAATATTTTATAAAGCATTATTAATAAATAATGGCTACTTCTTTTCAAAGTGGACCTAGTGAACGTGAACGTAGATTTACTCCTATCTTACGACCTTATACTGTTGAAGATCTCTTCTTCATTATAGAGATTTACGATCTTAAAGAAAAACAAACACCATTTGATATATCAAAAGATGGTTTGATACGATATATTATTCATAATTTGGCAGACGATGAAATTTTACATATGAATCTATTAAGTACTGATGGAGTTGATCCTAAAGATGTTAGTTTTGAAGAATTGCTTTCCAATAAAGAATTTCAAGAGCTTACTGAAAAGGTAAATCTTGAAGATTTTAAAGAATATTTGTACGAACCTCCGCCGGATTTTGAAGTGGTAAAACCAGAAGAGATAATTGATGAAACAGAATATATAGGATATCCTTGGACAGCTTTGGCATGTATGTTGTATTTAAAACATAAATATAACTATGCTTGCATAGTATTACCTTCTGGAATACTTAGAAATTCAGATAAAAGGATATCAAAAAAAGGATATGATATTGGT
>RGVD01000035.1 GCA_010027395.1 Bacteroidota bacterium | reverse complement strand
TCTTCTTTTCCATGACACGACTTGTATTTCTTACCACTTCCACATGGACATAAATCATTTCTGCCAATTTTTGGTCCACTGAAAATTTGATGTTGCTTTGGCTGCTCGCTTACACCTTCAGCAGCTTGTCGTGCCATTTGTTGGGATTGGGCTAAATCGTCAGTGCGACTGGTTTTAAGTTTACTTGTATCTTGCTTTCTTTCTTCAACTTGTCTCACTTCATTTGCATTTTCAACAGGGATATATGCCCTAAACAACAGACTCAGAACTTCTTTATTCAATCTAGATAGCATTGATTTAAACAAGTTGAACGATTCTAATTTATAAATCAACAATGGATCTTTTTGCTCGAACACTGCATTTTGAGAAGACTGTTTCAATTCATCCATTTCTCTCAAATGCTCTTTCCACTCATCATCAATTAGCATTAGGGTGGCAAATTTCTCTAATGTCTTACTTATTTCTTTGCCCTTATTTTCATAAGCTCTTTTTAGGTTAACAGGCAATTGCATGCTACGAAGTCCGTCTGTAATTGGTACTCCAATTATTTCAAATTGTTGACCTCTGTTATTGTATACATCCTCAATTACTGGCAAAGCTTGCGCTCCAACTGATTCTATTTTGCGCTTATAATGATCAAATAATTCATCAAATAATTTGTCTGCTACTGTATCATGTTTGCCATTCAACAATTCATTTTCAGTAATAGCCGTCTCATGTGAAAACAATCTTATTAGCTCCAAATTAAATTCAGGATAGCTTCTTAATTCTTGATAAGTTGAAATCAATTCATCGCAGATATCCGACATCATATTCTGAATATCCAACTCTAACTTATCTCCATACAGGGCATTTCTTCTCTTTGAATAAATAACCTCTCTTTGAGAGTTCATCACATCATCGTATTCCAACAACCTTTTACGAATACCAAAGTTATTCTGTTCAACCTTGCGTTGCGCTCTTTCAATATTTTTAGTAATCAAAGAGTGTTCAATGTTTTCGCCTTCTTTCATACCCAGCTTATCCATCACACTTGCTATTCGTTCGCTACCGAACAATCGCATCAAATCATCTTCAAGCGAAACATAAAAACGACTGCTTCCAGGATCACCTTGTCTACCTGCACGACCTCGCAACTGCCTATCTACGCGTCTTGACTCATGTCTTTCTGTACCTATAATAGCTAAACCACCAGAGTCTTTAACTCCTTCGCCAAGCTTAATATCCGTTCCACGACCAGCCATATTAGTCGCAATGGTTACTGTACTTTTTTGACCAGCTTCTGCTACAATATCTGCCTCTCTTTGGTTTTGCTTTGCATTTAATACATTATGCTTAATTTTACGTTGAGAAAGCATTCTACTTAACAATTCTGAAACCTCAACAGAAGTTGTACCTACTAAAACAGGACGACCCGCTTCAGCCAATGCACTTACTTCATCAATCACCGCATTATATTTTTCTCTCCTGGTTTTATAAATGACATCATTTTCATCCTTACGAGATATATTTTGGTTGGTTGGAATCTCTATAACATCTAACTTATAAATTTCCCATAACTCACCTGCTTCCGTAATTGCTGTACCTGTCATACCAGCCAATTTATGATACATCCTGAAAAAATTCTGTAAGGTTATGGTAGCATATGTTTGAGTTGCTGCCTCTACTTTTACATTTTCTTTTGCCTCAATGGCCTGGTGTAATCCATCAGAGTATCTTCTACCGTCAAGCACACGACCTGTTTGTTCATCTACAATTTTAATCTTGCCTTCTTGTATGATATATTCAACGTCTCTATCGAACATACAATACGCTTTCAACAATTGATTGATGGTATGTATCCTTTCAGATTTGATTGTAAAATCAATCATCAATTGTTCTTTTGATTTGATTTTATCTTCATCTAAAATTTCAGCACTTTCTATCTGGGCAATCGCACTTCCTACATCAGGAATGATGAAGAAATTAGGGTCTTCACCTGAACTGGTAATTAGTTCAACACCTTTTTCAGATAAATCTACAGAGTTTTGTTTTTCATCAATCACAAAATACAAATCAGCATCAACCTTGTGCATTTCTTTTTGTTGATCTTGCAAATAGTATGACTCTGTTTTTAATAATATTTGTCTAACCCCTTGCTCACCTAAAAATTTAATAACAGCAGTATTCTTAGGCAAACCTCTGTGAGCCTGTAGCAATTTAAATCCACCATTTTTTTCGTCACCTG
This sequence comes from Bacteroidota bacterium, assembly GCA_010027395.1. Taxonomy (GTDB): domain Bacteria; phylum Bacteroidota; class Bacteroidia; order UKL13-3; family UKL13-3; genus RGVD01. The sequence goes on along the minus strand of RGVD01000035.1, from coordinate 13,373 downwards.
CAGCTAATAATCTTTTTGCATCTGCTAAGGCAGTATTGACAAATGCTTTTTGAGCATTTACCAATCTTTCTATTCTTGGTTTTAAGGCATAAAACTGTTGCTCATCTCCTTTTGGAATAGGTCCTGATATAATCAAAGGTGTTCTTGCATCATCCACTAAAACTGAATCCACCTCGTCCACCATGGCATAATGATGCTTGCGTTGTACCAGTTCTTCCAAATTGCTGCTCATATTATCGCGCAAATAATCAAAACCAAATTCATTATTTGTACCATATGTAATGTCAGCCAAATAGGCATTTCTTCTTTCTGAAGAGTTTGGCTGATGGTAATCAATACAATCAACCCTTAGGCCATGAAATTCAAACAAAGGTCCATTCCATTCACAATCCCTTCTAGCCAAATAGTCATTCACAGTTACAATATGAACCCCTTGACCTGCGATAGCATTTAAGTAGGCTGGCAAGGTTGAAACCAATGTTTTACCCTCACCTGTAGCCATCTCCGATATTTTACCACTATGCAGCACCATACCACCAATAAGCTGAACATCGTAATGCACCATATTCCAATTAACTGTAGTTCCTGCAGCTTCCCAGCTATTTGCCCAGATAGCTTTATCACCTTGAATGGTAACAGGCTTAACAGGTTTGGTGAGAGTTGCCATCATTTTATCAAAATCTGTGGCGGATACTTCTATTGTTTTATTATCAGAAAATCTTCTTGCAGTTTCCTTTACCACCGCAAATGCTTGAGGAAGCAATTCGTCTAGAACTAACTCCAGCTTGGCATCTCTGTCTTTTTTAAGAACATCAATCTGTTTAAACAAATTCTCTTTATCAGATAGTTTGGTTTCTTCGCTTTCAGTTTGAGATTTCACTTCCGCAATTTCTTCATCAATGCTGGCAAGTCTTTCTGCGATGATGGCTTTAAACTCAATCGTTTTAGCTCTTAGTTCATCATTACTTAAACTACTTAATTTCCTGTATTCTAAATTTATCGCCTCAACTCTTGGGTATAAGGGCTTCAAGTCTCTTTCAGACTTACTACCAAAAATCTTTGTTAATCCTTTAAATAAACTATCTAACATATCTAATTATTTTGTCTTGAAAACGTATTAAAATTAATGGGTAAAAATAAGGTTTTTGCCCAATTTACCTAAGCATTTATTGAAGATTTAGCTCAACAAAACTTTCTCGTAGAGTCATAAATAAAGCCAAATGCAATTTGTGGACAGTTTGGCAGAGGGAGAATTATTCAGGGAAAAGCAATAATAAATAACTAATAAGCCTTAGCGAATAAAACCCTTTGTTTTGATGGGTTTCCTGTAAAAATACATTTACCTTCTTCCAATTCACTATCCAAAGGAATGCAACGAATGGTAGCTTTGGTTTCTTCTTTAATTTTTGTTTCGGTTTCGCTAGTTCCATCCCAATGCGCCAATATAAATCCAGGCTTATTTTCTAAAAAATGTTTGAACTCTTCCCAGGTATTAACTGTTGTGATATTCTCAGCTCTAAAGTCCAACGCCTTTTGATAGATATTATCTTGAATTTGGGTTAGCAAATGTTCTATTTTATGAGCTAAATCCACTTCAGCCATGACCTGTTTTTCTTTGGTGTCTCTTCTGGCTACCTCCACCGTTTGGTTTTGAACATCTCTAGGGCCAATGGCTATTCTAACTGGCACACCTTTCAATTCATATTCAGCAAATTTAAACCCGGGAGATTGTCCTTCTCTTTCATCCAACTTCACCGATATTCCCTTTAGCTTAAGTGCTTTAACATACTCTCTTGCCTTTTCAAGCACAGCTATTTTCTCTTCTTCTTTTCTGAAAATAGGGACAATTACAACTTGAATAGGCGCTAACTTAGGAGGCAACACCAAACCTTCATCATCGCTGTGACTCATAATAAGTGCTCCCATTAAACGGGTTGAAACACCCCAACTAGTAGCCCATACGTAATCTTTTTTGTTTTCTTTGCTTACAAACTTCACATCAAAGGCTTTTGCGAAATTTTGTCCCAAAAAGTGTGAAGTACCCATTTGAAGTGCTTTTCCATCTTGCATCAATCCTTCTATACAAAAGGTCTCATCTGCACCTGCAAATCTTTCATTCTCTGTTTTTACTCCCTTTATAACCGGAACAGCCATAAAATTCTCTGCAAAATCAGCGTATACCTCCAGCATTTGCTTGGTTTCAGCGAGAGCTTCTTCCTTGGTAGCGTGGGCTGTATGTCCCTCTTGCCACAAAAACTCTGCAGTTCTTAAAAACAATCTTGTTCTCATCTCCCATCTTACAACATTCGCCCATTGATTAATCAAAATTGGCAAATCACGGTAAGATTGAATCCAATCGCGATAAGTATTCCATATGATGGCTTCACTTGTGGGTCTTACGATAAGCTCCTCTTCTAGTTTTGCCTCTGGGTCAACCATAAGTTTACCCTTATTATCTGGGTCAGTTTTCAAACGATAGTGTGTAACAATCGCACATTCCTTGGCAAAGCCTTCAGCATTTTTCTCTTCAGCTTCAAACAAACTTTTTGGAACAAACAAAGGAAAATACGCATTTTGATGACCTGTTTCCTTAAATTGCCTATCAAGTTCAGCTTGCATTTTCTCCCAAATAGCGTAGCCATAAGGCTTTATCACCATACAACCTTTTACAGCTGAGTGCTCAGCCAAATCAGCTTGTTTAACCAAATTATTATACCATTCCGAATAATTTTCGCTACGCTTTACTTTTTTTACTTCAACCATATCAGGCGCAAATTAATTGAATTCTTCATGAAATTAAAGTCTAATTTCTGTTAGACGCCTTTGATATTCAAAAATCAAAAAAATGGAACGGTATTTGTATTTTGTTGGATAATTAAAAATCAGTTTTATTTTTTTACATAAAATATGCTGAAATATCGATTACTTTTGAAAGTATAAAATTATAGCACCATGAATAACTTAAGAATTTTAACAATTGTATTATTTACAGGCGTTTTAGCAGCTTGTGGTACTGTGCAAAATAAATACCAATTGGAAGATGATGATACCTATTTTTCAAGGAAACAATCAGGCAGACAAACCATTATTACACCTGATGTAGATATAAATAAAATCATGCAACAATATCCTTCAAAAGTGAATGAAGGAACCTTTAACAATAGACCAACTGATGCTAATCCAAACGCAGAATTGGCTTATGGAAAATACAGAGCAAATACAGACTCTTTGTATAAAAAAAATCCTCCGTTAGCAAGTAATTATAACCCATACAAAGCTACCGTATTTGATGAGCGAGAAGAAGCAAGACGTTTAAGAAGATTAAATAATTTATACAACAATAATTACTCTAATTCTTCTTGGGGTTACAATAATTACAACAATGGCTGGAACAATTATGGATACAACAGATGGAACAGTTACACACCAGGATGGAGCTTCGGCTTTGGCATGAGCCCTTTTAATAGTTTCAACTATGGATTTGGTTACAACTTTGGTTGGGGTAATAACAATTATTATAACCCATACAACAATTTTGGATGGGGTGGCTCGTATTACAATAATTGGGGGTATAGTCCATTTTATGGTTCATACAACCCTTATTATGGAGGATATAATCCTTATTATGGTTCATATTATCCTTATTATTCACCTGTAATAATTGACAATAAGCCCTCAACTCCCGCACCCATAAATCGCCCTAGAGTTATGAGCGGTTCAGACATACCTCCTACAAACAATGGAGTTGCTGGAGGGGTTAGCACAACACCAAGACCTGGACAGCTAATGGAGCGAGGTTCTCAGCCAGCTATTGATGCAAATACAAATGTGCCTTCTCAGTCATATAACAATGGTGGAGCTACTTTAAAAAGAGACGAGTCTGGCACCTATCAATATACTCCTCCTAGCAATTATAACAGAGCAACCGGAGCCACAGAAGCGCCTAACTACAGCAATTACTCGGGTTATACTAGAGAAAATCAACCCAGCGCACCATCATTTCGAAGCGAAAATAATATAACGCCTAGTGAACACAGAAATAATAACTACCAAAATAATCAGCAACAAAACCCTACCTACAATAGGCAATATCAACAACCTGATAATAATTTTTCTCGACCAAGTTACAGTGCCCCATCATTTTCAGCTCCATCAGCACCAAGAAATGGTGGCGGAGGAAGCGGTGGATCAAGACCTAGAATGTAAAATCAATTAATAATTATATGAAAAAGTTAGTAGTAGCGATCACTTTATTAATAGTTACATGTAAGGGCTTCGCTCAAAATGTAGAAGACATTGTAAGAATATCAAAGACAGATGCCATTGGTTCAGCTAGGGTTTTAAGTGCTGGTGGTGCTTGGGGAGCGGTAGGAGCAGATTTGTCTTCAGCATCTATAAACCCAGCAGGTTTAGGATTTTATAGGAGAAACGAGTTTTTAGGTTCGATGGCTGTTACAGCTAATTATGCTGATGCAACCTACTTAGGTAGCCTTAGAAATGATAGCAGAACAAATTTCAACATTCCCAATATCGGTGCTGTGTTTAGTTATGTAAATCAAGAAAGAGGAAAAGATGCCAAAAATGGTTGGATTAGTGCTTCATTTGCAGTTGGAATGAATAGACTTGCTGATTTTCAGCAGAACACTTTTTATTCAGGAATCAACAAGAACAACTCATTTGGTGATTATACGGCTATACAAGCCAATGGAAAAGACACAAATAATTTAAATGATATTCAGAATTTGACTTGGAGAACCTACCTAATCAATAATACACCCAATAAAAGTGATAGTTTTGATTCTTGGTTTGGTAGAAATAACGATAAAAACTATTCTGTAAACCAAGCAAAATCAACTCAATTAAGAGGAAATATGAATGAATGGTATTTTGGTGTGGGAAGTAATATAAGTAACTTTTTATACCTTGGAGCAAGTGTAGTTTTGAATACTACAAATATGACAACAAACTCAACATTCACCGAAGAAGTAAAATCTAAATCTATCAACTCTAATCCATATTTAAGTAATGTTTACACTTCATCAGTAAGCACAACGGGTTCGGGAATAGGAGGTAAATTTGGTATAATAATTAGCCCAATTGACTACTTTAGATTTGGATTATCTTATCAAACTCCGATAAGGGTAAATTTAACTGATGTCTATAGTTCTTCAAACACCACAGAATTAAGTACAAAATCTTTATCTGCATCTACTGGAGATATAAATAGTACTTATCAAATTATTACACCTGGAAAACTTACTTTGAGTGGCGTAATTATGATACCAAAACATGGTTTTATTTCTGCAGATTATGAAATTATTGATTACCGAGATGGTCAGATAAAGTCAACTGAATTTCAAAGCTATTTTGAAACAGTAAACACTAAAGCTAGAACAATCTTGGCACAGTCAACCAATATGAGAATTGGTGGCGAGTATCGTTGGGACAATTATAGATTTAGGACAGGATATAATGTAAATAATTCTCCATATTCAGATGACCGTAAAATCACAAAACAACAATCTATTTCAGCTGGATTAGGAATGCTTTGGGGCAATGGTTATTTTATGGATGCTGCTTGTATTAGATCATGGGGCACAGTTTATAACAGTCCATATGATGAAAAACAATCTTCGCAGATTGATCTAACTAAATATACATTTATGTTATCGGGAGGTATTAGATTTTAGAACCATTTCAGAATCTCAATAAAACTGAGCTAATAAGCATTTGAAATAATCTTCAATACTTCCTCCACCACCTCTCTGTGATTGCTCAACCTTGGTATTTTGTGTTGGCCGCCCAATTTCTGTTTATATTTCAGCCAATTCCTAAAAGAGCCTTTTGGTATGCTTCTCACAATAGGTTTCTGCATAGCCATATCTTTATATCTTTTGGCTTCATAATCACTATTGCTTTGCTTTAATGATGAATCTAAATCTTCAATAAAGGCATTCAAGTCTGATGGTTCTTTATCAAATTCGATTAGCCATTCGTGACCACCTTTTTGGGTAGAATTTTCATTAAAATATATAGGTGCAGCGGTATAATCTATTATGGATGCTTCGGCAATTTCGCAAGCCTTGTGAATAGCAAAATCAGCATTTTCTATCATCAATTCTTCACCAAATGCATTGATAAAATGTTTGGTACGCCCAGTTATTTTGAAGCGATAAGGTTTTAGCTCAATAAACTTAATGGTATCACCAATGATATATCGCCACAAACCCGCATTGGTGCTTACAATCAGGGCATAAGTTTCGTCTTTTTTCACTTCTGCAATAGAAAGGCATTTAGGATTCTCCTTTCCATATTCGCTCATGGGCATAAACTCAAAGAAAATACCATAGTCGAGCATAAGCAATAAACTATCAATTTTCAAATCATCTTGTAAGCCAATAAATCCTTCGCTTGCATTGTAGGTCTCAAGGTAATTTACACCTGAAGAACGTATGAGACTTTTGAATTTTTGTTTATAAGGAGTGAAACTTACACCCCCATGCACATACAATTCTAAGTTGGGCCAAATATCGCTTAGATTTTTTTTACCAGTTAGTTCGAATAGTTTTTCAATCAAGACAATGGTCCAAGTAGGTACCCCCGAAATGTTGGTTACATTTTCGTCTAAGGTAGACAGCGCCATTTTTTCAACCTTATCATCCCAATTATCCATCAAGGCTATTGACAAATCTGGGGTTCTAAGAAAATGAGCCCAAAAGGGCATATTTTGCATCATCACAGCTGATAGGTCGCCATAAAACGACTCGTTGCTCATTTTATTTACGGTGTGACTGCCACCAATAATTAAACCCTTACCATCAAAAATATTGGAGTTGGGGTTTTGCAAAAGATAAAACAGCAAAGCATCCTTCCCACCTTGAAAATGGCATTCATCAAGGCTTTCGTAGGTCACTGGAATAAACTTACTTTTATCACTAGTGGTACCTGATGACTTGGCAAACCAATATACTTCACTCGGCCATATAATGTTTTGTTCGCCTTGCTTTAGTCTTTCAATATAATGTTTAAACTCATCATAGCTGGTCAATGGAACTCGGCTTCGAAAAGCTTCATAATCGGTTATAGATTTAAAATCATAAATGCTCCCGAACTCAGTATTTTCAGCACTTTTGATTAGTGTCATCAATTGTTCCTCCTGCACCGCATGAGGTTTATCCATAAGCCTTTCGATAGCAGGAACACGCTTTTTAAGATACCAGCTAACCAAAGAATTTATGATAGGCATAAGAGAGATTTGTGTAGCGAAATATATAAGAACTATCCTAATTTTACAAGAGATTTTTACTTTTGGTACTCTAAAACAAAATCACGAATCAGGCGAAAGGCCTCGTTATATCTAGAAAAAGTGAGCGCCTCATATGAATCCTCTACATCATGGTAGTAGTGGTAATCACCCATTAGATAAAAGAAAAATGACTTTACACCCGCCTCTGTAAAAAAATAATGGTCGCTATTTTGAGCTTTACCACGAGCATTAACCGTTACCAAATAATTACTATCTGCATTAAGATTTTGAAGCATCAAAAATTCTTCTTTAAACTCAGTGGCATTAACCGCAGTCATACCTTTGTCACCAGTTCCCATTAAATCTAAATTAAGTAACAGAGCTATTTGATTAAGCGGGAATAGAGGGTTTTGGGTATAGTAATAAGAACCTAAAAGGCCAATCTCTTCACCTGTAAAAGCAATAAAAGCTATTGAATATTTTGGTGGATGGCTCTTGAAATAGTCTGCCATATCTAACATCATGGCCACTCCGCTGGCGTTGTCATTCGCTCCTGGGAACATGGTTTTTTCGCCAAACATACCTAAATGATCGTAATGTGCTGAAAACACAATAAATGAATCAGATTGGCTTTTACCTTTAATATAACCAACAATGTTTTGGGTATTGTGAAATTTAAATTGTGCGTCAATGTCAATCTTCAGTTCGACCATAAAATGGGAGAAGCGGCCTTTTTTTATCTGAACGACAGGGAAATCGGCCCATTCAGGATGAACACTCCAGGTAAATTTTTCTACATCGCGGGTAATGATTCCTCTGGCTTTGATGGCATTGCTGGAAATCAATTTGAACCTTTCTGGATGGGTAAATTTTGTGTTTTTAAGTTGGTCAAAAAAGATAAACTTGTTACGGGCTTTACTTTCAAGTTTTCTGAACTCATTGCTATTGTCAATACTTGCCGAATCGATATAGAGTATTTTAAATCGTCCACTTATCTCAGGGCAGCCAGCGTTCAGCATAAATTCGGTGCCTGGCTCTAATTCCACATCGTCTACACTCAATTCTACTTTTGAAGGGTAGTAAACAACCGGAAAGCCCAATGGCTGAAAATAATCCTTATTAAATTGCAGTAGACCTAATTTTTTGTATTCAGATTTTATGAAATCGGCTGCTTTTTGATTGCCATCATTCACATAGCCTCTTCCAGCAAATTCTCTGCTACATAATGTTTCAACTGTACTGCGGGCATATTCAAGATTTTGCCCAAATGACAGGCGAAAAAAAAGAATGAAAACAAGGATGAAAATATTTTTCATCAGCTAAGATTTTTATAAAGGCTTAACTGAAAACTCATAAGTTTCCATTATCAAGTTAGCCAGCAATTTTTTGCAAGCTGTTTCCACCAATTCTTTAGCAGAAGCTTCATCATTTGCTTCTACCTCAAGGCTAATGTGTTTGCCAATTCTCACATGGTCAATCTGCGGCAAACCTACATTTTTCATTGAGCCCGAAACGGCTTTACCTTGTGGGTCTAACAAAGCTTTTTGAGGCATAATATCTATTTCAGCTTTAAATTTCATTTCTCTATTAATTTATTTTGTATGATGGATAAAAGGACGTAAAAAACAATGCACAAAGCTACACCTAAATAGGTAAATATTGCCAACGAGAGCAAACAAATCAATAAAAATAAAAACTGTATTTTATTGTCGTTCCAATTTAAACTTTTGAACTTCAGGGCAAATAATGGTAATTCTGCCACCAATAAATAAGCAGATATAAATGGGAAAGTAATCAGAAACCAATTATTGGTAAAAAATGCTGCTGCACCCCATGAATCATTTTCAATAATATAAGGAATAGCCGCAATGAAAATAGTGTTTGCGGGGGTGGGAACCCCGATGAATGAGTTAGTTTGACGAGTATCGATATTGAATTTTGCCAAGCGGATGGCAGAGAAAATTGGAATCAAAAAGGCAATGTATGAGCAAACAAAGATAAAGGCAACATGTTGTGTTAATTCAGTTGTAAACACCATATAATCTTGACTCAACATATACATAATCATTCCAGGAGCCACACCGAAGCTAACCATGTCTGCGAGTGAGTCTAATTGCTTTCCAATATCTGAATGGGCTTTGAGAGCCCTCGCTGCAAATCCATCAAAAAAGTCGAGAATGGCTGCTATGGAAATATAAATACCTGCTTGGGTAAGATCTCCGTTTAGTGCAGCTATGATTGACAAACAGCCAAAAAAAAGGTTAAACGAGGTTATAGCATTAGGAATGTGATTCTTCACAAGTATGTAAAATTTGCTTGCAAAATATAAAAAAATTAAGGGTACAACAATATACTTTCAATTAGCTTGATATATTGCAACTAAATTTTAATTTTGGTTATTAATCTAAAATCCATTAAGCATGAAAAAAACAATACTTATCTCCATTCTTTTCCTATCAACATTTGTGAATTTATTTGCACAAACTCCAAATCTGCCTGTTTTTAGAAAGCCGAGTGAAGCTAAGAATAATGACGATTTGATAAGTATATTTAAGCAGAACAATGAAATCAAAAAATCACTCATTCAGCAGAAATTGAATGGACAAGCAGCAAGAACCTTAACTAATAATGGTGGGGTCATTGAAGCTACGGGAATTACTCAAAATGGTTTAATTTTATACAACACAACTTTTAATATTGGCGCTGCCAGAACCATTTCAACAGATAAAGTATGGGCTGGTGGGAGTTTGGGTTTAAGTCTGAGCGGTCAAGGTTTAACCAACAGACTGGGTGTGTGGGATGGTAGTGGAGTTCTGAGTGGTCACCAAGAGTTTCAGGGCAGAGCAAGCGTTCCTGACGGTTCAGCAGCTAGTGTTGAACATGCAACCCACGTGGCGGGTACAATGGCAGCCTTTGGAATTAACTCGAATGCAAAAGGAGGCGCCTTTCAAGCACCGATAAAAAGTTATGATTGGACCAATGATGATGCTGAAATGACCTCTGCTGCAGCCGCAGGTATGCTTATTTCTAATCACTCATATGGTTTGGTTTGTGGATGGTCTTTCAATTCATCAAATAATAGAAACGAATGGTATGGTGATTACGCTTTAAGTCAAACTGAAGATAATAAATATGGTTTATACAGTTCGGAAGCAGAGGGATGGGATCAAATCTGTTATTCAAATCCTTTTTATTTGCCATTCAAGGCAGCAGGTAACGACAGAGGAGATAACTCTTCAAGTAGTACCTGGTACTACAGGAATACAAGCGGTTCATGGGTGCAAGGTCCCACCAATAATAAGCCACCTGCAGATGGTCCTTATGATTGTATATCAGATAAAGGGGTGGCTAAAAATGTAATGACTATTGGTGCAGTTAATAAAATTGGAAGCAGCAATACTAATAATGGTTGGACAAAACCCTCAGACGTAGTAATGAGTTCATTTAGTGGTTGGGGACCAACTGATGATGGTAGGATTAAGCCCGATGTGGTTGCTTGTGGTGTGGATATTTTTTCCACATCAAATAGCAGTAGCACCGGCTATACAACCATGAGTGGAACTTCGATGGCAACACCCAATGCAAGTGGTTCAGCACTGTTAATTCAACAATTTTACAATAGCCGTAAGGGTAGTTTTATGAAAGCTTCTTCATTAAAAGGACTTATCATTCACACAGCGGATGAAGCTGGCAATGCGGGTCCAGACTACACTTATGGTTGGGGCTTGATGAATACGGCTAAAGCCGTTCAGCATTTACAAGATTCAACCAACAATATGTTGGTACAATCAACATTAAATTCTAGTTCTAGTTATACCTATAGTTTTGTTTCAGATGGCACCAAGCCTATCAGAGCAACCATTTGTTGGACAGATGTTCCAGGAACTGGAATTGATGGATTGCTTGATCCAACAGCTTTGAAATTGATAAATGATTTAGATATACGTTTGAAAAGGGTGAGTGATAATACTATTTTCCAACCTTTCATTTTGAATCCTGCCTCACCAAATGCTGCCGCAACTACTGGAGATAACTTTAGAGACAATGTTGAGCAAATATTTTTGTCAGCCCCGCAAGCAGGCACTTATGTTTTGGTGGTTTCTCACAAAGGTGCTTTAACAAATAGCACACAAGATTTTTCACTAATTTTAAGTGGTAGAACTACCAAGCCTGGAGTTGCTTTAAATGTAAGCTCACGCACTCTGTGTTCTGGTCAATCGGTCACATTTAATGACATTTCAGCTGGTGCTGCCAATCGCAAATGGTATTTCCCAGGTGGAAATCCAAGCACCTCCTCAGTTGTAAATCCATCAGTAAATTATGCTAATGCTGGCTCATACCCAGTTGCCCTAGTGGTATCAAATATCTCAGGTACTGATTCTGTGTTTTATAATAATTATATAATTGTAGGTGGAATGGGATTGCCATTGATTGAAAATTTTGAACAAAACAGCACAACTGTTGGTTTATGGAGTGTTCAAAACCCAGGAAATGACAGTACTTGGCGATTGTTTAATGTAGCAGGAAATACCCCAGGTAATTTTGCAGCAGGTATTAATAATTATGATAACCCAACTACTTTGTCAGATTATTTAATAACGCCCGTTTTAACCTTTACAGGTTACCAAACAGTTCAATTGAGTTTCCAACACGCCTATTCTCCTTTTTATTCAAAACCTGATTTATATGCAGATTCCTTAGTGGTTTCTATTTCTACAAATTGCGGAAATTCATGGACTCGAATACTGGCAAAGGGAGAAAACGGTTCTGGAAATTTTGCTTCAGTCCCCGTTAGTTCATTTTCAAATTCTAAAATGTTTGTACCTTCCAAAACAGCTGATTGGTGCGGAGGAGGCATAGGTCCGGCTTGTTACAACGTAAACTTAAACACATATGTAGGTTTAAATAATATCAAAATTCGTTTCGAGCAAATTGGTGGTGGTGGAAACAATATGTACCTTGATAATATTTCTATTACAGGTGTTCCATTTAAACCAGTTGCAAATTTCTCATTACCACAAACTAAAGTATGTACAGGTGCCCCCTTTGTAATCTTAGATTCTTCTAAGAATGCTCCCAATTCATGGCAATGGAAGATAAGTGGCGTTAACTTAATATCTCGAGATCAAAACCCAAGTTTCACAATAAATCAACCCGGTACATATGACGTTAGTTTAAGAATTAGTAATGCAAGCGGTGCGGATAGCATTACCAAAACAAGTTTATTGGTTGTTGAACAAGCCCCTACCACACCAAGTATTACAAGCAATAGAGCTACCAATGCATTATGCTCTGCCAATGATTCATTTTCTTTAAATACCATTGCAACTGGTAATTTTTTATGGTATAAAAACAGCCAAGCATTTGGTTCAAATGCAGGTAACTCTATTTATGTAAACCAAGTTGGTGATTACACTTTAAAGCTAGTAAGCCCTAATGGTTGTGCAGCTGTTTCAAATAAAATAAGTGTAAATCTTTCTTCATATCCTCCAAAACCTATCATTACAAAAAGCTTAACTAGCAATGTGTTCTGCGATGGTGTTAATTTTACTTTGACATCAAGTGCAACCAAGAATAACCAATGGACTAAAAATGGATTAGAAATAGTGGGTCAGAACCTTAGTAGCCTAATTAGTGGTGACTCAGGAGTGTTTGCGGTAAAAGTTGATAATGGTGGATGTGTTAGCAGTTCTGACTCTTTGGTAATGGTTAAGATTCCCAAGCCAATAACTTCAGATATCTCAGGAAATGGCACAGCAAATAGAAATAGTAAATTGTCATACTCTGTCTTAGGAAGTGCTGGTTCAAGTTTCCAATGGAATGTAACATCTGGCACTATTTCAAGTGGCCAAGGTACCAATCAAATTGAAGTTTTGTGGAGTGCCACTGCATCGAGTGGTACTTTAAGCGTGGTAGAAACAGGTAGCAATAGCTGTGTAGGTCCTCAAAAAACAAAGAGTATTGCCTTGTTTAATACTGCGGTGAATGAGGTAATTAATGGTATCTCAGAAATGGATATCTACCCTATTCCAGCTTATGATAAATTAAACCTAAAATTAGAATTAATAGGTGAACAAAATATTAGCTACCGTGTATATGATGTGTTAGGTAAAATGATTTTCGAAAA
>RGVD01000340.1 GCA_010027395.1 Bacteroidota bacterium | reverse complement strand
TTATTTAACAAATGCTAAAATACAAATAAGTCTAATATTTCATGATTCTTGTCCTGTAAATAACACTTCAACTTTTTCAGATTTTCTTATACATTCGTTTTACAAAACAAAAACATACAAAATGAGTCAATCATATCGTATTAACAGCTTCGAGGATTACAAAGAAGCCTATCAAAAAAGTATTGATAATCCAGAACAATTTTGGGGAGATATTGCTGAGAATTTTACTTGGAAAAAGAAATGGGATAAAGTGTTGGAATGGAATTTTACTGAGCCTAAAGTAGAATGGTTTAAAGGTGGTAAATTGAACATTACTGAGAATTGTATTGATCGACATTTAGATACCAAGGGTGAGAAACCTGCCTTTATTTGGGAGCCTAATCATCCTGATGAAAGAGTAAGGGTGGTTACTTATAATCGTTTGCATAAAAGGGTTTGTCAGTTTGCCCAAGTGCTTAAAAACAATGGGGTGAAAAAGGGAGATAGGGTATGCATTTACATGGGTATGGTGCCTGAATTGACCTATGCAGTTTTAGGTTGTGCCCGCATTGGTGCCATCCACAGTGTAATCTTTGGTGGATTCTCAGCTCAAAGCATTGCAGATAGATTGGACGATGCGCAAGCAGAGTTTATTATTACATGCGATGGTGCCTTCAGGGGAGATAAAATAATACCACTTAAAAGTGTGATTGATGATGCTTTGATTGGAAATAAAACCATCAAAAAAGTAATAGTTTATACCCGCACACGTACCCCCGTTTCGATGATTAAAGGACGTGATGTTTGGTGGGAAGATGAAATGGAATTTGCCGAACACCAAGTTGAAAAAGAGGGTGTGGTAAGTTTTCCTGCTGAAGAAATGGATGCAGAAGATCCATTGTTTATTTTATACACATCAGGCTCTACAGGAAAACCTAAAGGAGTGGTTCATTCAAGCGCGGGCTATATGCTTTGGACGAATTACACATTCAATAATGTATTTCAATACAAACAAGGACAAGTACATTTTTGCACTGCCGATATAGGTTGGATAACTGGACATAGCTATATTGTATACGGCCCTTTGAGTGCAGGTGCTACTTCACTCATGTTTGAAGGCATACCTACTTATCCTGATGCTGGACGTTTTTGGGACATTGTTCAAAAACACAAAGTCAATATTTTATATACTGCACCAACTGCTATTAGAAGTTTGATGGGATTTGGATTAGACCCACTTAAAGAAAAAGATCTTAGTAGTTTGCAAGTTTTAGGAACCGTGGGTGAACCCATTAACGAAGAAGCCTGGCATTGGTATAATGAAAACATTGGTATGAAGAATTGTCCAATAGTGGATACTTGGTGGCAAACCGAAACAGGTGCTTGTATGATAAGCAATATGGCTGGTGTAACGCCTTCAAAACCAAGTTGGGCAACCTTGCCTATGCCGGGCGTACAGCCCATTTTGGTGGATGACAAAGGAAATGAAGTTACAGAAAAAGATGAGAATGGAATGTTGAAAGGTAACCTATGTATAAAAGCGCCTTGGCCTGCCATACTCAGAACTACCTATGGTGATCATGAACGTTGCAGAACCAATTATTTTGCCACTTATCCAGGTTTGTATTTTACAGGTGATGGGGCCATTAAAGATGGAAATGGCTTTTATCGCATTACAGGTAGGGTGGATGATGTGTTAAACGTAAGTGGACACCGCATAGGAACAGCAGAGGTTGAGAATGCCATCAATATGCACGCAGGTGTGGTTGAAAGTGCTGTTGTTGGCTATCCTCATGATGTGAAAGGGCAGGGCATTTATGCATTTGTTATCGATAACAACACGCATGCTGATGAAGAATTAACGCGTAAAGATATTTTGCAAACTGTTACTCGTGTTATTGGCCCAATTGCTAAGCCCGATAAGATTCAATTTGTAAAAGGTCTACCTAAAACCAGAAGTGGCAAAATCATGCGAAGGATATTACGCAAGATAGCTGAAGGTGAATTAGAGAACCTTGGTGATATTACAACTTTGTTAGACCCAGGCGTGGTGGAAGATATTAAGAATGGAGCGCTTTAAAATGTATTGACTAATAGCTTGCTCATGAAAAGTAAGCTATTAGTAATATTTTATATACTGCACCAACTGCTATTAGAAGTTTGATGGGATTTGGATTAGACCC
>RGVD01000339.1 GCA_010027395.1 Bacteroidota bacterium | reverse complement strand
AGCCACAGATTTCACAGATTACACTGATAAATGCTGTACTTTCATATTGCTTTTATTTTTTAACCACAAAGCGCACAGAGAAAAAACTTAGTGTACTCTGTGAAAAACCTTTGTGTTCTTTGTGGTTTAATTTTCATTTCTTAATTTTTCTCTCCGAGTCCAACCACTCTTCGACTCCGCTCAGAGTGACATTCGTTTTTCAATTAGTCAAATTTTGAAACACTTCCTCCAATGATTTTTCTTCCAGGCTCATTGATAGTATTAGCCAATTGTTTTGTGAAGATAAAGCAGCCACATATTCTCTCACATCCCTAGAAGCAAAAATGATATACTTGTTGTTTTCAGCTTTCACATTGGTAACCCCTTCAATATTCATCAAGAGGTTTTTATCTATTTCTGATTTTAGTTCCAAAGCGATAATAAATTCCTTTTCCATGCTTTTTTGCAAATTGACAATATTATCATCAGCTACGATTTTGCCTTTGTTAATGATTACCACTCTGCTACACATAGCCTCCACCTCTTGCATTATATGGGTAGAAAGAATAACAGTTTTGTCCCTACCAATTTCCTTTATCAAATTTCGCATATCCCCTACTTGGTTTGGGTCCAAGCCGCTAGTAGGTTCGTCAAGTATCAAGACCTTAGGATTATGTAGCATAGCTGCAGCTAATCCCACACGTTGCTTATAACCTTTAGATAATTGACCAATATACTTTTTACGTTCTCGGGTAAGGCCAGTCTTGTCAATCATTTCCTCTACAGCCTTGTTGGCGGATTTGCCAAGCCCTTGCGTTTCGGCAGCAAACAATAGGTATTCCTTCACAAACATATCTGTATACAAAGGATTTAATTCTGGGAGATAGCCAATGTTTTTCCTCACTTCGATTGATTGTTCATTTACATCAAAACCGCAAACACTTGCCTTTCCTGAGTTTTGAGGAAGGTAGCCTGTCAGAATTTTCATGGTAGTAGATTTACCAGCGCCATTAGGGCCAAGAAAACCAAGTATTTCACCCGGTTTAACCTCAAAGCTAATGGCATCTAAGGCCTTCTGCTGCCCATATATTTTAGTCAACTGATTAACGCTAACGCTCATTTTTCTTAATAAAGTCAGCGAAAATAATAAAAAGGTTGGGTTTGCTAATGCTTAATTTTTTTCGAAGCCTCACTGAGATTATTCGAAAAAGGAAATTTGACAAAAAATCCCCCACTTTATTTATTCACATCACTTTTCCAACTGCGACACGGGTTTCAGTTTTATTCTTTCCCATATATCAACCATGTTTTAAAAGGTTTTTTCCACAAAAGTGGGGGAATGTGGTGAAAAGTGGATTTTTGTTTTATTTTTACCACGAAATCAAAATCAGAAATTGTTAAATCTAAACGGAGAATATGAATGTAAGCTTGATGCCAAGGGAAGGTTAATCATCCCTGCGGTACTTAAGAAACAGCTTCCTAAAGAGGCCAAAGACTCCTTTTTTATCAATCGTGGTTTTGAGAAATGCTGCGTTCTATATCCCTCAAATGAGTGGGAAAGCATTGCCGGTGAAATCAATAAGCTCAGCGATTACATAGCTAAAGAGAGGCAGTTTAAACGCTATTTCTTAAGAGGTGCAAGCAAGCTTGATATGGACTCAGCTGCACGTATCCTATTGCCCAAGCCTTTGCAAGAATATGCGGAGTTAAAATCGGAAGTGGTTCTATTGGCTTATGGAAATAAAATAGAGGTATGGAGCAAGGCTGAATACGATAAGATGCTGAGTGAAGAGCCAAAAGATTTCAGTGCTTTGGCAGAAGAAGTGATGAGTAAGCGAAATACAGAGGGATAATTTGAGAATGAGATTGTGTCACTCTGAGCAGAGTCGAAGAGTGAACTAAATAAAAACAAAAGTAAACAAGAAAAATAACAAGCCTAGGCTATAATATATGTACCATCTACCTGTCATGTTAAAAGAATGCATTGAGGCATTAAACATCAAAGAAGATGGTGTTTATGTGGATGTAACTTTTGGCGGAGGTGGACATAGTCGTGAGATATTAAAAGGATTAGGAAAAAAGGTCGATTGGTGGCATTTGACCAAGATGAAGATGCCAAAAGAAATTTACCTGAAGACGAAAAGTTGGTTTTCATAGACCAAAACTTCGAGTTCATTAAAAACCAC
>RGVD01000338.1 GCA_010027395.1 Bacteroidota bacterium | reverse complement strand
TATAAAACACTTTAAATAGAGACTAAAACAATGACAGACATCCCAGATAAACAGGTGAAAAGGCTAAAAGCTTTAATCCAAGAAGCAGAAACAAATTTAGGTGCAGCCACAGAGCTGCTTATTAGCTTAGTAGGAGACGATGACATAGTTTCACCTGTCGCCAGAGAAGATACTTCCGGTAAAATTATCGAAGGGGTTTTTGATGGACAGAACATGGTCGGATCTGATGGCAAAACTTATCCAGTACCCGCTAACTACGCAAGCAAGTCCAAATTAGTCCAAGGTGATATCTTGAAATTAACAATTGCCGAAGACGGTGCCTTCCTTTATAAACAAATTGGTCCGATTCCTCGAAAACAAGTTGTAGGAACCCTGATCCTAGAAAATGGCCATTATTTCGTAGAAATTGGCAGCCGCCGTTTACGAATTCTGCTAGCCAGCGTAACCTATTTTAAGGCAAAACCGGGCGATCAAGTAAGTGTTAATCTCCCTGAAGATGATTCTACTGCTGAATGGGCTGCTCTAGAAGCCGCTTTATAGCGAAAAAAGCAATAAGCACAACATCCAAAAGCTTATTAGCCGGGTATAATATACCCTAATGGGACAAGCATTATATAGAAAATATCGTCCTCAAAAAATGAGTGAAGTTGTAGGGCAAGAACATATTACGACTACTCTTTCGCATGCCCTGAAAAATAACAATATTTCACATGCCTACTTATTTACTGGACCGCGAGGAGTAGGCAAAACTTCAGTTGCCAGAATATGGGCTCACGATATAAATGGTATTCCCTACAATGAAGATAATACCTACTCTCAAATGGACATAATCGAAATCGATGCGGCCAGTAATCGTAGAATTGATGAAATACGAGAGCTCAGAGATAAAGTTTATATAGCTCCTACCACTGCAAAGTATAAGGTTTACATAATTGATGAAGTGCACATGCTAACCAAAGAAGCTTTCAATGCACTACTTAAAACTCTCGAAGAACCACCTGCTCATGCAGTATTTATACTAGCCACAACTGATTCCAACAAACTACCAGACACTATTATCAGTAGAACCCAAAAACATGTCTTTAAGCCAGTAAATGAAGAGAATCTTTCAAAACAATTATCAGTTATTGCAGGAAAAGAAAATATAAAGATAGATCCAAAAGCTCTGCAACAAATTGCCAAACTCGGAAAAGGTAGCTTCAGAGACAGCATTAGTATGCTTGATCAATTACGCAATACTTCATCATCGTTGACGCTGGGTGACGTTACAGAACTGCTTGGAATACCAACAGATGATGAAATTAGTTCGCTTGTGAATAGTATTTATAATGAATCAGATTCTTCGGAACTAATTAAACACTTAGATACTCTTATAAATAAGGGTTTCCAGGCTAACCTTATTGCCGAACAGATGATTATAAACCTCAGGAATCAATACATTAATAATTCACCCAGAATTGTATCAGAGAAAACAATTTCACTCATGGATGATCTCCTCAAAGTAAATTCAGCAACCAACCAGCATAGGTATCTAGAAATAATTTTGTTGAAATATTCTGTACCCAAAAAAGAAATATCAACAGAAAAAATACAAGAACCGAAAAAAACTGCATCTACAGTAGTAGAAAATATATCTACGGTCAAAACTACAGAAAAAGATGAACCAGTAATAGCGAAAGATGTTAAGGCCGAGAAACCGAACATTACTGAAGATGATGATGTGTTTAGTGAATTGTTAATTGAACTAAAAAAGCAGTACAACACGCTTTACAGCATAGTTAGAATGGCCGAACATAACTTCTCTGGCAATAAATTAGAACTAAATTTTACTTTTCCATTTCATTACAAAAAAATATCAGAAGAAAATAATAAAAAAATTATTAGCAAAATTATGAAAGACTTAACCGGTAGTAACATTAAAATAATTTGCAACAAAATCGAAAAATCTGCTGAAAATATAAAAGAAAATAAACCAGTAACCAAATCAGAAAAAAATATAGAAGGCATAAGCAATATTTTTGGTAGCGCAGAACTGCTAGAATCTTAGTACTAGGTAGCATTTTATGGACCAAAATAATAACAAGACACAACCTAACAATATAGAGGCCGAAATGAGCCTTCTGGGTGCTATATTGATTGACGCGGATTCGTTGGTTAAAATAGCAGATTCAGTAAATGAAGATGACTTCT
>RGVD01000337.1 GCA_010027395.1 Bacteroidota bacterium | reverse complement strand
GAGGGTGATTCTGTTAAAGTTGGTGATCTAATAGCCTCTATGCAAGAAGGCGGTGCTGCTGTTAAAGTTGTTCCTGCAACTGTGGCTACTCAACAAAATTCTGCGCCATCAAATGCACAATTTCTACTTTCTCCAGCTCCAAAAAAATTAGCTGCTGAAAATAATGTTGATGTTTCAAAAATTTCTGGTTCAGGAAAAGATGGTCGCGTTACTAAAGGCGATGTTTTGGATGCGGTTGCGGCTCCTTCAGCTTCGGCTCAAACAACGGCAGGTGCTAAACCAACTGAGCGCGTTAAAATGTCAAAACTTCGTCAAAAAATTGCTGAAAGATTAAAAGAATCTCAAAATACCGCAGCAATTCTTACAACTTTCAATGAAGTTGATATGACTGCAGTTATGGCGCTTCGTGCTGAATATAAAGATTTATTTGAGAAAAAACACGGTGCTAAACTTGGCTTTATGTCTTTCTTTGTAAAAGCTTGCGTTACAGCTTTAAAAGAAATTCCAGCAGTTAATGCTGAAATTGATGGTACTGATATTATTTACAAAAACTTTTATGATATTGGTGTGGCAGTTGGTTCACCTCAAGGTCTTGTGGTTCCAGTTCTTCGCGATGCTAATACATTAAACTTAGCTGGGATTGAAAAAGGAATTCTTGAACTTGGCACCAAAGCCAGAGATGGTAAATTGGCGATTGCTGATTTAATGGGAGCGTCTTTCACCATTTCAAATGGTGGAGTTTACGGTTCATTAATGTCTACTCCAATAATCAATCCTCCACAATCAGCAATTCTTGGAATGCATAAAATTCAAGAAAGGCCAATGGTTGTTGCGGGTGAAATCAAAATTCGTCCAATGATGTATTTGGCTCTTTCTTATGACCACAGAATTATTGATGGTAAAGAAGCCGTAACTTTCTTAGTTAGAGTAAAAGAGCTTCTTGAAGATCCTCGTCGTTTGGTTCTTGATTTATAGAAAAGATATACAATTCCAATAAAAAGGGGAGATGATAAATTGATCATCTCCCCTTTTTATTAGCATTATTGCCGAATCTATTTAATGCCCCACTTCTTTTTCAGATAATCAGTTACATAATCTCTATCACTTGCTTTCAACACTTCGCTAAAAGTAATTATTTCTGCAACATAACCTGACATAGTTCATCCTGAAATACCCCTTAACCCCAATAAACACTTGACTCCAAACCAGTTTTAACCTAAATTTATTTGCAAGAAAGGAATGGTTTAGAAATGGAGTTTTCCTCATTCCATATTGATAATGGCAAAGGTGGTCAACCTCCAAAGCCAGTTCGCTTGATGGTTGGATTGTTGCTTTTACAACATCTTCATTCTTTATCAGATGAACAGGTGGTAAGAGGATTTGTAGAAAATCCTTATTGGCAATTCTTTTGTGGATATGATTTTCTGCAATGGGAACTTCCTATTGATCCATCATCATTAACTAACTTTAGAAACAGGATTGGATCTGATGCAATGAATAAAATTCTATCACTCACAATTAATATCGCAGTTAAATCAGAAGTTGTGGCGGTTAAAGATTTAGAAAAAGTTATCGTTGATACCACAGTAATGCCAAAAAACATCACCTTCCCAACCGACAGCAAACTCTATGACAAAGCCCGTCAAAACTTGGTAAAGCTTTCTCAAAAGCATGGACTTAACTTACGCCAAAACTACAACTTTGTTGCTAAAAGATTATCCTTCCAAATTGGTCGCTATCTTCACGCCAAACAAATGAGGCGAGCAAGAAAGGCTATAAAAAAGCTTAAAGTTATTTTAGGAAGAGTGATGCGAGATGTTACTAGAAAAATCCAGTCATCAAGCAATCGGGTAGATTTAACAAAAATATTTTCTACCAGATTAAACCAAACCAAAAGACTTTTGGCTCAACAAAGAACTGACAACAAAAAGCTTTACTCTCTGCACGAGCCTAATGTTGATTGTATCAGTAAGGGCAAAGCAAGAGTCAGATATGAATTTGGTTGTAAAGTATCACTTACTACAACTCACAAACAAGGATTGGTGATTGCCAGTCAATCTATTGCGGGTAATCCTTATGATGGACATACTCTAAAATCAGCACTAAAGCAATCAGAAGATCTTACCAGAGTCAAAATCAAATCAGCCTTTGTTGATAAAGGCTATAAAGGGCATGGCATTAATCCAGAAGA
>RGVD01000336.1 GCA_010027395.1 Bacteroidota bacterium | reverse complement strand
CCATAATTATCATCAGCGTGCAAAAAGCCGCCACCAATAAGGTAATTGCGAAGGTTTTCTGCTTCTTGTTTTGAGAAAACAATATTTCCATGGCCAGTTAAATGAACAAAAGGATAATTAAATAAATCGGCACTACCTACCTCTACAATATCCTCTTCTGATTGGATATTGACATCAATGTTTCGTTTGCAAAAGGCAATCAAATTAGGCAATGAGGTTTTATTGGCATACCAATCTCCGCCCCCGTTGTATTTGAGTTTGGCGATTTTTATGCCTGCAGGATAGATAAAACCACTTAGGATTATAAATGTAGCAACAAGAGCTGTATAAACTATCTTCTTCATTTCTTTAATTTAATGTCTAAGCACTATCTTATTAGTAATAAACTTGTCAAAGGTATAACATGTGATAATATACAAACCATCTCCAAGTTCTGAAAGATCTAATTCGTTGCTATTCTCTTCCTTCAAAACAAGTTTACCTGTGTGATCAAGAACTTCCATTTTTTCGATTTTCAAATTATCGGAACTAATATACAACTTGCCGTTAGTTGGGTTAGGATACATCAAAATAGACTTAGAAAATGATGCTTCATCGATACTTGATACCGGTTTGTTTTTACCAATGTATCCGCTATCGTTAGCAAATACAATATATGATTGAAAACCTCTATTGGGGTTGTTGTTATCAAACAAAAATTCTTTGCCACCAACTAACAAAAAATCGCCATTCGCGTTTTGCACCAGCGCTTGTGCCACTTGCCTAGTGCCATCATACCAACCTTGGTTATTAGCAAAATATGTTTGGCCATTATCATACACATTTGCCCACAACATTTTTCCATCCATATCAACTTTAATAATGGCTGCAGCCTCACATCCTAAATAGTTAACACCTGAATATATTTTGCGAGTGATGCTGCCGCATAAAGCATAATTGCCGTCTTTGCATTTTGTAATGCTTGTCAGATTATCGCCATACCAAGGCGTATAAGGGCTATAATATTTTGTCCAAATGGGATTAAACAATGTATCCATTTTAATGAGCAAGGCTTTGTCAGGCGCACCACTCATAACTGTATCATTACCTACTCCCATGCATAAAAGGTTTTTATT
The DNA here is from genome assembly GCA_010027395.1 of Bacteroidota bacterium. GTDB lineage: Bacteria > Bacteroidota > Bacteroidia > UKL13-3 > UKL13-3 > RGVD01. Next base: position 1,092 of record RGVD01000336.1, on the reverse strand, counting down.
ATCAAACATAAAATCAAAAAGGTTGTAGGAGCGATTGCTTATTATACTTTTAGATAAAAGGATTTCACCTTGTGAACCAATCTTCATAAAGTTAGCTTGATATTTGTATAAGCCGAGCTTTTTACTTGCAATTAGGCAGATATTTCCTTGCTCATCCATCATTGCTTTTCTTATGTATGCATTGCTAAAAGAAGTATCTTTTAATTGCCAAGCAAATGAAAAATCTTTATTGAACTTTGTTAATGTGCTTGCAAAACCATTGGTGGTATTGGTATAATGGGTATATATAAACGAGCTGTCAGAATTTTGAATAAAGGATGAAAAATAATCTAAGCTTGCTTGGGTCTTATAGCTTGGCTTGATTTCATTAATAATGTCCCCCAAACTATCTATTTCCAATAATCTTAATGAGGTTGTATAGCTTGCATTCGTATCAATTCCAACCATCATAAAACGACCATTGTTCAATTGAATCATCTTGGCCCCATCAAAACCGTAGAACTTAGTCCATAGCGAATCTCCATTTGGAGATAGTTTCAGCATAAATGCGCCTTTATTACTGTTGTTGCCCTTATCGTTGCCTGCAATAACAAATGAATTATCAGCTAAAACAAAAGCTGAATGAAGGTAGTCACCTTCATACAACACATTGTTTGCTCCAATATGCATCACGCGCTCAAAATAGTGTTGAGCCAAAACTTGCTTATAACAAAGTATTACAAAAACGAAAAGAATACGTTTTATCATTCACCAAAAATAAGAAAGGCATTGAATAAAAAACACCCTGAGCATTTTAAAGTAAAATTACTTATGAAATGAATCAATCAAGATTTTCACAAATAAGATACAGATAAAGAAACCATAAACAAAGCGAATGGTTTGAGGCTTACTTGTATGAGCCGTTTTAACACCCAAAGGAGAAAAAAGGAAAGAAGCCAATATGATGGGAGAAATCACCGGAAAGCAAACATATCCCAATTGAAAAGGGCTGATCATGGTAGTTGGCTGTTGAAACATATAGTAGACACTTATGGGCAAGGCAAACAAAGGAATAACACCTGTCGAAATGGAACTTGCTTTTTTGATATTTAG
>RGVD01000335.1 GCA_010027395.1 Bacteroidota bacterium | reverse complement strand
TTATTTAGCGCTAAATAAATTGCGGTTAATTGTACATCTATGTTTTTAGGGAAATGAAACGTATTATTCAATTTTATGTTTCCTGAATAAATTTCTTGTTGGACTGCGTTAAATGTGTGTATGGTAGGATATTTGTTTTCAATTGTAAAAGCATCAATTTGATTCCTGTATGCGTTTAGATTGATATTGAATGTGTACAATTTGGAAATTTCTTGCGCTAAAACCATTTCAACTCCTGTGTTGTAGCTTTTATTTACATTTTGAAATGTTGCATAAATTAAATTACTTGGAGGAACAGTACTCGAAATTCTTGTAATCGTTCCGTCAGCAAATCGGTGATAAAAGGCATTGTATAAACTACCTTTTTTCCAACTTTTTTTATAGCCCAATTCTATCGAATTGGTAAATTGTGGTCGTAGTGCAGGATTACCAACTTTTATTATTTCCGCATCGTCATATTTTGGAAAAATACGAATGTCAACTTCGTTAGGTCGGTCCACTCTTCGGTTGTAGAAGATAGAAACTTTGTTATGGTCATTTATTTTATATGCCATGCGTAAGTTCGGAAATGGTTGTGCATAATCATAACCATCACTCTTATAAACAATATGATTGGGATTTACGTCATATTGAATTTTTACATACTCAATTCTTAAACCTAGTTCAGCTTCCCATTTTTTATTTTCAAAAATATAGTTTCCATAAACGGCTGGAATTAATTCTTTATAAGTTGCCCAACCGCCTGCATTGGTGTCTAAAACTGAATTTACACCTGGAATAAATTGCATATTAGTTGGAATATCTCTGTTACGTAGTTTTATGCCTGTTTCTAATCGCCCATATTTTAATGGTTTTATGTAGTCCAAATTGAAGTCATACACTTGCTCGTCTGATAATAATTTAAACGCATCCGTTCCTGTAGAAGTTAGCAAATAATTATCGTAAAAATATTTTTCATCTTCTCTGTGAAATGTGTAGTTGAAACCAATGTTTAGCAGATGTCCTGCTTCTTTAAATTTGTGCTGATAATTAGCACTTGCCATAATGGTTGTTTTTAATTCATCTTCTAAAAACTGCCATAGTCTATTACGTTGTGAAAAGTCTCCATTAAAAAAGGGTTGGTCGCCTAGGTCAATTATTTTTTCACTTCCAAAAAGACCTGAGATGGTCAAAGAATTTTGGTCGTTAATTGCATAATCAATTCCTGATTTCAATGTTGTAAAATGGGTGTTTCTATTACGTTTTAATTGCGAATTTATGACTTCTCCATTGTCGTAACTTCTTGTCACAAATTCATTTTTGTTCAGTGTTTCGGTGTATAAATAATCGCCTTGAAAAAATACATTTACTTTATTTTTTCTGTAATTAAGTGAAACGCTTGGGTTGATTTTTGGTGTATTAGTATATTGTGGTCTTATGCTTGGTAAATTTTCTTTTCGCACCCAAAGCGAACCCACACCATTTGTAAAACCAATCTTTCCATTAAATCCGTTTTGTTTATTTTTTTTGTAAATAATATTGATAATTCCAGCATTTCCATTGGCATCATACTTGGCAGAAGGATTATTAATGATTTCAATTTTTTCAATTGCAGATGCAGGAATATTGTCTAATCCTGTTTGATTTCCAAAACCTGTTAATGCTGTTTGTTTACCATCAATTAATACGGTTACTTTATCGTTTCCTCGCAATTGTACTTTTCCGTCTTGTACTGTAACACTTGGCAAATTTTGCATGGCTTGTAATACCGAGCCACCGCTCTGACTGATATTGTCTTTTAGGGTAAATGTTTTTTTATCCAATTTCTCACTTATTTCCTCTGTCTTTCCCTTTATAACTAATTCTTGAAGTGAACTTGATTTTTCTTCTAGTTCAATTGATTTAATGTCTAAAAATTCGGTAAGATTACCAACAAATAAAGATTGTCTTTTTCTTGTATAACCAATATAAGAAACTTCTAAAAAGTAATTGCCTGACTTTACTTTTGATAGTGAAAATCTTCCTTCTTCGTTAGTCACTGTACCGCTTACAAATGAGCTGTCCTTTTCTGCTTTTAAAACAACGTTTACAAAAGGCAAAACTGATTTGGTGTTTTTGTCTTTTATAGTGCCAGAAACGGTTACGTTTGTTTGTGCGTATAAGATGGAAAATATAAAAAGTTGAGTAAATAGGGTTAATATTATTTTTTGTCTAATCATTACTATCTGCATAAGATT
>RGVD01000334.1 GCA_010027395.1 Bacteroidota bacterium | reverse complement strand
GGGAGTGTAATTGAGTATCAATAATGGCAAACTTTCCAACGATAGCGATAGGTTTACCATTTGTTAAGGCAGGCAATGCTTTTGTAAGTGCTTTTAAAGCTCGTGTGCTTGCTGATAGTGGAACATTTGAGGGTGAAAGCTATTTGACTACTATTGTGAACTCACTTAGTGCTTACTGGGCTTCGTTTAGCATATTTATTAGTGCAACAGCCTATAAAAGTGGTAAAATATATGCTATTGTACCAAAGGTAGCTGTGAGTGATGTGACCTATACAAGGACTAGTACAGCCAATAGAATAAATGCAAGTGGTGTGATGGAAAATGTGGCAAGTGGTATGCCTTTAATTGATTGGACTTTTGGCCAGCCATATATATTAAGCGAGCCTGCTAGAACAAATTATTGCGTAAGAAGTACTGATTTCGGTAATTCTAGTTGGTTAAAATCTTCAGGTGGTAATTTAGCAACTGTTACTACTGATACGGATATCGCACCTGATGGCACTCAGACAGCAGATACAATTACTTTTAGTGGTAGTACAGGGAATAGTTATGTAGCGCAATCTATTGGTGCTTTGGCTGTAGTAAGTGGCAATATCGTAACTCATTCAATTTTTGCCAAAACACCTATTCAAGTTATTGTTCATGGTGGCGGTGGAGCTGCTGGCAATGATAGTGCATATAGCTATGTATCTTTAGGAAATGGTTGGTATAAACAATCAATAACTAGAACTTATACAGGTTCAGGAAATCCACAGATAGTAATCGTAAATACTTTTGTTGGTAATGTTTCGATAGTTGTTTCAGATGCTCAAACTGAATTGGGTAAAACTGCATCAAGTACAATTAAGACAACTTCAGCAAGTGTAACACGAAATACTTCAAATACTAATTATATAGATGGTTCGACAATTAATAGTACTGAAGGAATTTTGTATTTTGAATTTTATCATACAACAACTCCTGAGCAGTTTTCTGGATTGTGTTATGTAGCTAGTTCAGCAGGTTATCAGGGAACAGATTATATTTTATTTGCTTACGATACAGCTCCTAATTTGAGGTTGTTTATTAGGGCAAATAATTCAAACGCTGCAACTATTAATGCTGGGGGAACAATAATATCAGGATTAAATAAAGTAGCCATATCATTTAAAAGTGGGGCTGTAAAGGTTTATCTCAATGGCGTTAATATTTTAACCAGTGAATCAACATTCACGTTTGCTAATTCATTAGACAGGGTAGGAATAGCTAAAGACTGCTCAATATGGGCTAAAAACTTAACTTATTTACCATCGTCAACAGCATTATCGAACGCTCAATTAATAGCAATGACAACATAATGAAAACGATATATCTTAAATCAAAAGTATTTTCACAATTAGTGGATGATATTCGTAAAGTTATCCCTGATTATATTGATGAAATTGAATCAGAAGATAATGGCATTTACTGCCATTACATTGGTGATATAGTAGAAACAAATGCTACTTTCAATAAAGATTTGACTTTAAATACACCTGCAGTAATGGTTGGCGCTTATCATGCAAATTTATTAGTATCAAACGACTTTGACGAGTCAATATTTAAAACAAAAATAACAACTCCAAAAACGCCTTCACACAAATATGCAATTTAGATTCTTAGACATATTAGTTTCATTAGTAGGCTTCATTGCCTTACTTGAAAAGCACAACTTTTTGTTTGCTTCAATTGCCTCAATTTGCACAATCATTTATTGGCTGTATAGGTTTGGCAATTGGATTATTAAGAAAATAACCAACAAGTCAATTGACGAATTTGAAAAAGGGTTAAGAAAATGACAAACATATCACTTAAAAATTACTTTGATCCCACACCTAAGAATGTCAAACGATGGCTATTAGCTATTAAATCAATATTAGCGACAATATCGGTTTCTGCTTATGTTAATGGGAACGAAAAGGTAGCATTTTGGATATTGGTTGGTGGTGCAGTTATTGATGAACTAACTAATTTAATTAGCAATGAAGATAGGAATTAGAGGACTTAGATTAATCAAAAAATTTGAAGGGTGCAAACTAACTGCTTATACTTGTCCTGCTGGATTAGTCACGATTGGTTATGGAAATACCTTTTACAAAGATGGCAGTAAAATAAAGTTAGGCGATAAGATTACACAGCAACAAGCTGAAGACTTACTTATGGATTTATTGCCACAATTCGAAGCAATCGTAAACAAAAAT
>RGVD01000333.1 GCA_010027395.1 Bacteroidota bacterium | reverse complement strand
GATATCAAAATGATAGTACTCATGATTACCTGGCAACCAATAAGTAGCTTCAAAGTGATCAGATACATAATTGAAAAAATCTTTGTGCTTATCTATGATGGCAAAAGGAAGAATATCTCCAGCCAATACCAATACATCTCCCACAGGTTGCAAAGGATACTCTCGCATGAATTCCTTGTTTTCAAAGAATTCTAAATGCAGGTCGGAGGCATATTGAAGTTTGTGGCTCATTTATTTTAATTTTTGAAAACCTAGATACACACCAATTATTAGAAAAATAAGATTGACTATATATCTAATATTTTCTTCTTTTTGAATCCAATGACGATTTTGTAAAAGCAAAAACTGCTGATGCTGAAACCATGTAAATCCTACATGAAAGCCTGAATTACTATCCTTCTGCCCAAAACGGTTAAAAAAATAAATTCGTTTTTTTAAATACTCTAAGCAATAAACCCTTTTAAAGTATTTCTCATTTTCTGAATACAGCGGGTGAGAGGTGCCCAACTCTAAAAAGCGACCTTTTTTAATCTCCACAAATCTGTCATTTACTAGAGATAGTTTTCCTGAGTTTTTGAGATTACATTCTAGCACTTGAATTTTCATATCAATCAATTTTCAATCTTACTTTCCCTGTCAACAACACCTGCATCAAGCCCTTTTTCTGCTCCCTCAATTTCTCAGCTTTTGCTTTTAGTAAACTAATTTCTTTATCTGCCATTTGCAATACATGGGCGATAGCAGTTTGTTCTTCAATAGATGGAAGTTTAATCTTAATAATTGAAAATGCATCCCATCGCAATCCACCTCTCCGGTCAATTGATCCTTCCATTCGATTTTGATATTGGTAAACTAAAGGATGCGACTTTAGCAATCTGAAGAAAAATATATCGTTTACTGTTCCATTGGTTTTGAAAACAGTATACATAGGACTTATTAGCGCCTCATCTAAAAGTCCCTGATAGCCTATACTACCTTCTTCAATGTGATTTGTTGCATAAGCAAAATGATTTTTTGGAACAATCTTGTAAGTACTCACATCATCAGCAAAAATCTTTCTTCCGAAGTATTCGAGTGAAGGGACTAGTCCATCATACTTTGTGCATGATAAAACAGTTAATTGTTTGTCACTTTTATTTCTGATACTCACTTCTTTTGCAACATCACGGATATGCATTTCCTTCCACTCCCCACTAAACCCCTTCAATCTTTTCTTCCCAGTAAGCAATTGCTGCATCAACCATTTTTTACGTAGTTCTTTTTGGGCAATTAGTTTTTCAGTTGTTTGAATAGTGACATCAGCTGTACTAAGCACTTGGGCTATGGCTTTTTGCTCGGGGAGTGGAGCAATTTGAATTGGTAATTTTTCTAGGTCCCCCTTATTGAGTTTAACTCTAGTTCCACCATTTAGCCAAATCAATATATTCTTATGTTCTAAGCAATAAAACAAGTAGTCTTGATAGTACCCATTTTTTGCTTTCAAGACGTGAGCATGATTATTAATCCAAGCTTTACCTTTCACTTTGTATGCAATCGGTCTTGTCTGAAATTCATCAAAGTATCCACCATCCTCCGCAATTAAAATTAAATCATCATCGAATAAAAACTCATTAACAAAATCAACCACTCCATTAGCTCCATAGTAAGGGATATCGCCTCTCATTAAATTTCTTTCGCTTTCATTTAAAGGCTTTCTTTGATTATCTAAAATATCAAAGCAGTCTTCAACTGAAATTAATTCCCAATCTTTTGGTATTGATTTTCTCTCTACAATCATTTTGTTAATTGAGTTAAATACTGATTAATTTCTTGCTGCACTTTGCCCAATTCTTTCTCTAGTTCTTCAATTTCGGTTTGAACCGCATTAATATCCACTTCAGCTTCTTCTTCAAATGTATCCACATAACGAGGGATATTTAAATTAAAATCATTCTCTTCAATCTCCTTGAATGTTGCCACATAGCTGTATTTCTCCTCAACTATTCCCGGATTCATCTTACCTTTTGCAAACACTCTGTAAGTAGATACAATATGTTCGATATCACTTTCACGTAGTTTATTTTGATTCTTCGCACTTTCAAAATGCTGACTAGCATCAATGAACAATACATGCTCACTCACTTTAGCTTTGTTGAATACCATGATGGCAGCCGGAATACCTGTTCCAAAGAATAAATTGGCAGGTAAGCCAATTACAGCTTCCAACAAATTTTCTTCAATG
>RGVD01000332.1 GCA_010027395.1 Bacteroidota bacterium | reverse complement strand
TGGCAAGCTTGGTGTTTTTCAATTCTTGGTAGAGTGAACCCGAAACGTTGTTATATACCAATATTAACTTTTGATCTTCGGGCGCATATTTTCCTTTCCAGGAGAAATACACTTCTTCGGGAGCGGTGAGTTGACGTTGTAATCCCAATAAAGGGTATAGGAACAATTTTGATTTCTGAAAATACGTGGGGTACAATTGATTAATGACCATGCGTTGAACTTTTTATTGGTTTCAATGCAAAGCTAGGGTGTATTAGTGCAGAGAATGTGCACAGGAAAAAAGTGTAATCAAATGTATGTTTTGTATTCTAGGTTTTGTTGATGGTTTAATTAAAAAAGCGACAGTATGAAAATGTTAGTTTTGTTCCTTATCATCATTTCTAATAGCCTAGTAGCACAAGAAATTGCTGATTTTAAACACGATATTCGAAAGGCTTTTGATAGTTTAAGAATCGCACATAAGTTGAATCCATTAAAATCTGACAGCGATTTGGATTCGGCAGGTGCATACTTAGCAAAAACATTTACCAATAGCCAAATTTCGTATGAAGCTGTTTCTGATTCATTTAATATCAATGTATTCCGTTATTATGTGTTTGGTATTCAATATTGGACTCCAGAATTATGGCGCATTCAACTGAATAACATTGTCAAAAACCACGAATCGGAAATTACAGCCAGTACAAATCCAAATACATGCATGAACATTTCAATATACTCCTACCGCGAATTTAACAACTACGTAGCCATCGTTATCTACGGAACTAAGGATGCTATTTGTCATTTACCCCAACGAGAATAAATAAGCCTTTGATGTGGTTGTAATGAAATTTGTAAATTGCATTAGATTAAAAAAATGAACCATGGGATTTTGGAAAAACGATGTTCCTGATATTATTTCACTTAAAAAGGATGAACAAGGATTTATTACCATTAAACATTCACAGGGTGTGTTCAAAATGCATGAAAATGAAGTTAGGGATTTAAGCCTGGTTAAGGATGCACGAAGTAAACCGCATGATGTAGATTCTGTTCAGTTTATAGGTAGGATCCTTATGTTACTCTTTTGCGGTGGAATGCAGAATATTATAAGTCAGCTCAGTTACCAACGTTTTGGAGGTAAATACCTTTTCGAATTCATGGGCGGTTCAATTTTTTGGTTTATTGATAATCTAACACTTAAATTTTTGATTTGGTCGGCATTTATAGCAGCTCATTTGTTATTGTGGTTTTTCGTGTTTTATAAACTTAAACATTTGTATTACTGCATATTGAATCAAAAAAACGACATCCTATTGATTCGTAATGCTTCGGCAAGTTTTTATTTTAGATTCAAGAATAATATTGAGATTCAAGAAATTTCCCAGCACGTTTTGGAAGATAAAGATTCAAAATCATCAAGAGTTGTCTGGGGCTGGTTTTTAGTGGCTTTATGGTTTTGCTGTGGGTTGGTATTTTTAAAGAAAATTCCATTTTGGTTTTATTTTACAGCTAAGGTCTTTTTTGATGATTTAGGTTTGCAAAATTTTAAGGCATATAAAGCTTATCGGGCACAAGATTTAGGTCTTTTGCAGTTATTTGCGGATGGATTTATTTCTGTAGTAGTCGCTACAACGATTATTGGGATAGTACTTTTGTCTATACTTTTGATTATTTTATTCGCCTATTTACCAATAGGTATTGCTAAGTGGGTTTTATCAAAGATTGGCGTTGGATCAACAAGTCCATTGGATAATTGGGTTTTTCCATTGCTGTCATTCGTCTCTTTTGTTTTGGTATGGATGTTTTCAATTGACGCATTTCAATTAGATCTTATTTCTCGGAGATATGCGTTACTTCTATACATACCTTACGGAGTGATAATATCCTGTATTTTTATTTTGGTTGTACATTTCATTCGCCGCCGAAAAAACAAAAATCACGAAGAGTAGTAATTCTTATATAGTTTGTTTATGAATTTTATCGAGCCGCTGGGTCATCCCTTTACCCAAGCAGGTTCAGGTGTTGATTTGCATATTGCTCAATCCTCCTATTTCTTCTGGCTACAAATTCAGTAACCCCTTGTTTATATAGTAGGTACTCCGCTTTATTGTTGAATCCTGGTTTTGAATTAAACCCATCGAAAGGCAAATAGAATTTTATTTCGTTTCGGTTATCCACCTCCATTGGCATCGCTGTATGTTTTAAAGGTTACATCGATCATCTTATTCCGAATACAATTCTTGCATTTTCGTTGCCCGATCGTTAAT
>RGVD01000331.1 GCA_010027395.1 Bacteroidota bacterium | reverse complement strand
TGGCTCTTCCGGAATTCCCGTGGTATGTCCAGATTTAGCTCAAGCAAATTGTGCGTAGCCGTTTAAATCCAATAATATTTTTTTAAACAATTTGTCGATATAAATCCTTTATTTTTCATCTGCAGCGTGAATAACAAAATACACCATTAGATGATACAATTTCGCCAAACTGTTATAGATAAGGATTTTTGCTGTGGCTAAATTTGAGATTCAATTAAACATTCCTGATGTCAAAATATTAAACATTGAAACGACCAGAACAAACGATCTGGTCATTACCGTAAAAAGCACAAAGAAATCGACTCAGTGTCATAAATGTGGTCAAAAAATTACTAAGATTCATGGATATGGTGAAGCTATTATGTTGCGCCATTTGCCGATACTGGGCCAATCTGTGTATATTCGATTAAGGCCTGCGCGGTTTCATTGCGAGGATTGTGATAATCAACCCACCACGACGGAAGAATCAGATTGGTATAATCGACGCAGTAAATTTACAAAGGCTTATGAAGAATGGCTCATGAAAATGCTAATAAACAGCACAATAAGCGACGTTGCGCGCAAAGAATCTGTTAGTTGTGAGGATGTGGAGGGCGTATTAGATCGCCAAATATCAACTCAAGTTGATTGGAGTGATATTGTTGCGTTACCCTTTTTTGGTTTAGATGAAATTGCACTGAAAAAAGGACACAAAGATTTTGTTGTTATTGTAAGTACTCGTATCAATGATAGCGTTAAAATATTGGCAGTACTTCCAGATCGCAAAAAAGAAACGGTTAAGAGGTTTCTGCAACAAATGCCCGAGCCTATCAAAAAGAGTGTAGTAACGGTGTGCTGTGATATGTTGGTCGTAAAGTCAAAGTCGTGATCGACCGTTTTCATGTTGCAAAACATTACCGTTCTGGTCTAGATACCTTGCGTAAACACGAGTTAAAAAGACTCAAAAAAGAACTTAACGAAAGTGACTACTCCAAACTCAAAGGAGCTATGTGGGCTTTGAGAAAAAAGGAAGATGCTTTAACGCCCCAAGATAAAGAAGTATTGGCTGCAGTATTTAAGTACTCACCTAGCTTAAAGCAAGCTTACTATTTCCAAAATGAATTAACCGACATTTTCAATCAGAATATCAATAAGGGCGAGGCTTCTGAATTAATTGAAGCCTGGATCTATGGAGTTAAATTAAGTGGATTGACTTGTTTTGACAAGTTTATTGATACATTGAAAAATAATTGGCATGAGATCCTAAATTACTTTTACCATCGACAAAGAAAAAATAGTGGTTTTATTGAGGGATTAAATAACAAAATAAAGGTCATTAAGCGTCGATGTTATGGCGTGTTTGATATCGGCAGATTGTTTCAAAGAATATCATTGGATTTAAGCGGCTACGCGCAATTTGTTTGAGCTAAATCTGGACATACCACGGGAATTCCGGAAGAGCCAAAAAAATTGAATACCAAATGGTATTTATTTAATTTAAATGTTATACTTGTATAAAGTGTAATACAAGTTAGAGGTGTCTATGTTAGCCGTTCGTTTACCGGAAATGCTTGATGATAGATTAACTGCCCTGTCAGAACAAACTCATCGTTCAAAATCATTCTATGTAAAACAAGCTATTCAAGATTATTTAGATGAACACGAGGAACATTTACTTGCATTATCACGATTAGAAAAGAAAAATCCAAGGATAGATATAGAAGAAATGGAGCGCCGACTTGATCTGGAAGATTGAATTTGATAGTGATGTAGAGAAAGATTTAAGAAAACTCGGGCATACGGCTCAAAAAAAAATTTTAACCTATCTTAAAGATAAATTAATGCTCGTTAGCGATCCTCGTACATTAGGTAAACCTTTAAGTGGTGAACTTTCTGGATTATGGAGATATCGTGTTGGTGATTATCGAATATTAGCTCAAATTGAAGATGATGCATTAATTATATTAGTCATTCACGTTGGGCATCGTAAAAACGTTTATGATTAATTCACCCCACTTGCATAACTGTATGTTTCAAAAAAACCAAATATTTTTGGTTGTTCCACTATATTTTAACAAAAATTCTAGCCCTGCCTTACCCTTTTAAAAATTCTAAAAACGTCCAGTTATTTTTTGACAATATTTCTGGTGTACATTTTTAATTCAAAGCCAGGTGCGTTAATTTTAACCAAACCCAAAAACATCTACTTTTCGCAATACTTAGATGTTTTCAGCTATTCTGCGCCCTTCTGGGCGTTTTTCATTTTCCATATTTTCTCCTATTT
>RGVD01000034.1 GCA_010027395.1 Bacteroidota bacterium | reverse complement strand
TCTTAAATAGGTTAAAATTGCCTCAAACCTAATATATGACAAGCATTTACGGCTAGTTTTATAGTACATATTTTTGCTTCAATCCTTCTACCACCAAGGATACTGCTGGACAGATGTGAGTATTGTGATAGGTTATTTTTAGTTTTTGCAAAATGTTTCTTTGCTGTGTATGCGGAAATTCTCTACAAGCATTAGGTCTTGACTCATAAACATGACAATAGTGATCGCTACCTAAAAAAGGGCAAGGCAAAGTGCTGAAAACATAATCATTGTCTTCATCTATTTTTAAATACTTTTCTGTGAAAATTGAAGGTTTCAATTTGAGTTCTGCAGCCAATCGATCAATGTCTTTGTTTAGTAGGAGAGGTCCTGTTGTTTGACAACAATTGGCACAATCCAAACAATTAATCTTTTCAAATGCTTCATCATTCAGATTATTTGTAACAATATCTAAATCCTTTGGCTTTTTGGTCTTGAGCTTATCTAAAAACTTTTTATTTTCAGATGATTTCTTTCTAGCGTTTTCTAATATTTTAAGATAATCAGGATTCACCTCTAATTGCCAGTTTAGAATTTGATTAACTTAAATTTAGTTGTTCTATTTTGGCTATCCATGATATCAACAAAGTACAAACCTGATTTGAAATCTTCTGCTTTGAACTTGGCATTGTAGGTATTTACATCTATCTTGTTTAAAAGTTGTCCATTGCTCGAATATATTTGAATGGTCTTAATTTTAGCATTGTTTAATACCAATTCTGCATCTCCTTTGTTTTGAGAAAATTCTTGTGTGTTGTATAAATTATATTCATTTGAAGGAATGCTATTGGCTATAGAGGTGTTTATATCCAATGCTCTTGCTGATATGGCCGATTTAATACAAGAGGTGTGAGATTGATTATAAAGCATGCTGTCTGCCAACAAAACCAATTTAGCAGCCTGTGGCATATCCGTATTCAATTGAAGCATAGATGCAGCGCTAAAGAATAACTTAAAGGCTACTTCTGTACCGGTGCATTCAGCCATGTCATTTAAGAACCCCGACCAGATAACTGAATTGCCATATATATCAGTAGGAGAAAGATTGCTTGAATATACTTTTGAGGAGTTTGTATTTCTACCACCATTGGTATTACCCGACCAAAAGTAACCATCCCAATTAGCAAACCAACGCCAATTATTGGTGGTTTGCATTTTTGAAAACTGTGTGGCAATAAAATCACAGCTTCCTTCTTCTAAAGATAATCTATCATTAGGGTTTGTTGGGTCTATGGTCTTTGGTGCAATTGAGTTTATGCAAGCATGGGTGTATTCATGATTAATCACGTCAGCATCTTCAGCATCAGGTACACCACCCGTTCCAAAAATTAAATAAAATGGAGGATCTCCAAACGAAAAGCTTGAATTATCATCACCTCTGCCATGCGCATCAACATGTAATTGGTAATTGGTTAAGTTACTAATTCCAATACTTCTCATGTAAGTTTGATAATGGTGGATATGATAAAGCACCATTTCTTCTTTGAATGCTGAACTTGCGCGAGTGAAATCAAAATTTGAATTAGGAGAGGTGTAGACTGGAATTTTAGGACTCTCAATATCTAAGCTAATTGCATACTCATTTTCCATAATGAAGCTGTCATTTTCAAATCTGATTGGTAATAACACATCTCTTCTTTGGTTATTAATAGCAGGGTAATCGGCATGGCTGCTATCCACCCATCTCCCTGTTTTGTCTGGCCAAGGGTCATTGTATTTGGCATTAATCATGGAGATTGGATCAGGGTTGAAAATTTTAGCAGCCACCAAAGTATCTTTTTTATCAAAGCCTAAATGCAATGCTTCTGAATAAAGGGTTTCTTTGCTTGTAGCATGTTTAATCACATTGTCTTTTAATCCAAATAGTGATTTGATTTTTTCTGATAAAGTTGGTATCAATTTATCTCCATCAAAAACCCATAATTTCTGTTGATTTGAATTTGAATTTGTATTTGGGAAATAGCTGTCACTCCAATTGCTCGCATCAAATAAGTTATCGGAAATAGAGATGATTTTACCATCAAAATTGATGTTTATTTTTATGGTTGATTGGTATACTTCGATGTCTTTATAGGTTTGAATAAATTGAAAATGATATCCCAACAATGATTGTATGGAAGATTGCAATTTTAAATTAATATTGGGATTATTAAGTTTTGAATTGTGGCTTACTAAGTAAGATTTCGCTTCGTTTGCAAATATATCCATATTGTTTGAAGCCTTTTGCAATGGGGCATTCAGCGTAATTTTATCATCAGTATATTTTATCTCAGTACTTCTATGTTGTAAAAAATCTTTCACATTTTGAGCAAACAAAAAATGTTGAAATGAGAAGGTGAAGATGAGGAATAATATTTTTTTCATTTTCAAATTGATTTAATATTGAATCGAGCCTCTTTTAACTTTTTGATTAAAGGTTCAGATTTTTGTTTGGAAACTTCAAATATAAGACCTTGTTCCAAAACATCCATGTCAGTTGCTTGTAAATTTATTACACTGTTTTTTAAAAGGCGATATAGGTCGGGATGTTGCTCATATCCACATGGCACAAGGTACTTTTCAGTAATATCTTTTTCAATAATGTTTGCAACCGAAATTGCTTCTTGTGCGGCTGTTCCGTAAGCATGTATCAAGCCAGGCACACCTAACAGCTTGCCTCCAAAGTAACGCACCACCACCACTAAAACGAAGCTTAAATCTCTTCCGATGATGGCTCTTAAAATGGGTTTACCCGCAGTATTGTTTGGTTCTCTGTCGTCACTGCTTTTTTGAAATTCTCTGTCATTGCCCAAAACCAATGCCCAACAGTGGTGATTTGCAGAAGGGTGTTCTTTTTTGAGTTGATTGATTTTATCTTTGGCCTCTAACTCACTTGTAACAGGATAAGCAAAAGCAATAAATCGACTTCCTTTGTCCTTAAACTCAGCCTGAACTTCGGATGATATGGTTTTATATGAATCAGAAAATAGCAAGGTACACCTCAGAAATTAATACGATGGATATTACTGAAAGCAACAGGCCATACCAATTTAGTTTATTCATTTTTTCCCTGAAAAAAAAGATTGAAACCAAGCTAGATGCTGCAAGTATGCCAATATTGTTTACTGGAAAAACTACCGTACTTGTATCATGAAAAGCAGCTAAGGTTTTTAATAAAAAATACATGCTAAAGTAGTTTGGAATGCCCAACATAAATCCCCAGAAAATATTTTTTATCGTTATCTTTAAGTTGTTTTTGATCACATCATAAATCAAAACAAAAATACCAAAAACAAAAGCCATGGTAAAGGTGATGGTAATGATGTGAGCTTCGCTATGCGGAGGTATGAAATGGGTTTGTATGATTTTTAAAGTGGTATCTATTATGCCACTTCCCATAAATACTATAAGTGGAAGTATCCAAAGGTTTTTGCTTTGTGTTTTTTCTGATTGGTCTTTTTTGCTAATAAAATAAACTGCTATAAGTGAAAGAACAATTCCTATCAATTGCATGTATTTTACTTGTTCTCTATACATAATGACAGCAAATAAAATAGGAACCACCACTGAGAGTTTGGCCGAAACCATGCTAACAGAAACACCCATTTGTTGGACAGTTTTGCCAATAGCAAAAAATATGGTAATGAACATAAAGCCCAAGAAAACTGTGTAAGGAAACCATTCCATTGTCCAAAAGGGAGTGCTAAAAACAGCATCAGAAACACCAACAAAATTACCAAGTATGGCACATGCCAAATAATTGAAAACAATGCCTGTGAGTGTGTGAACCCCAAGTTTTTCGAATACCTTAAAATAGCTTACCGTGATGGTGGAAGCAATGATACTTAGTAATAAAAATATCATGAATGTGTGTAATAACTTAATTGAACATTATCAATAATGTCTTGTTGTCTTAATTTTCCTGAAATAAGTGGTGAAGGAACACCTTGGCTAATGGTTTTGTTTGATGTAAATACAATGGCTTCATCCCATAAGCCCTGATTTATAAAGGATTTTAACAATTGCTCTCCTCCTTCAACAATGACGCTTTGTATGCCTTTTTTATAAAGTTCTTTTAGAATATTGAGTATCAAATCATCATCAAAATTCAGTTGAATAAATTCAAGGTTTTTTGAAGATTCTTTTTTCTTTTCAGTGAAAACTATTGTTGGAATGGTTCCATCAAACAACTTAAGTGAAGTATCCAA
Source organism: Bacteroidota bacterium (assembly GCA_010027395.1). GTDB lineage: Bacteria > Bacteroidota > Bacteroidia > UKL13-3 > UKL13-3 > RGVD01. The sequence continues at coordinate 11,435 of RGVD01000034.1, read as the reverse complement.
ACGTAAGTTTTTATCAATTGTAATTCTTATTGGATTTCTTCCTTCCCATTCTCGGGCATTCAAAGCTGGGTTGTCAAACAGTGTGGTGTTTGTTCCTACCATAATGCCGTCTTCTTGGGTGCGCCATCTGTGCACCAATTTTTGAACAATTCTATCGGTTATATGTCTTTGTTCTTCAAACTTCTCTTTGCTTAACAATCGTGCATCAGGAGCAATGTATCCATTGATGGTTTTGGCCCATTTCAATATAACATAAGGCAATTGTTTTGTATGAAATTTGATAAACCTTCGGTTTAAGAATTTACACTCTTCTTCCAAGATTCCTATTTCTACTTCAATGCCCGCACCCTTTAACTTAGCCACACCCTTTCCAGCCACTTTGCTAAAAGGATCAATCATGCCTATGACCACTTTTTTAGGACGATGACTTATCAATAAATCAGCACAAGGAGGGGTTTTGCCGTGATGACTGCATGGCTCAAGGTTAACATAAACAGTTGATTCTGCAATTAGGCTTTTGTCTTTTACCGATGCAATGGCATTTACCTCTGCATGGGCTTGTCCGTATTGCATGTGCCAGCCTTCACCAATCACTCTATCATTATGCACGATAACACAGCCCACCATAGGATTAGGTGAAACAGCGCCCGCTCCTAAAAGAGCCAATTGCAGGCAGCGATCCATGTATATCTTGTGCTGTGACATGGCGCGAAAGTAAGGGATTTTTGGGAAGTATAAACCTTTGTCAAAGTTTCAAACTTTGACAAAAGTGTTTAATCATTTAAATTCTCCATTTTAAGAATACCTTTGGGGCATGAATCTTCAGTTGTATTACAACAATTATATCAAACAGCTTTCAGAGGTGTATGATGTCGATGAGGCTGCATCCATCACCAATTGGGTTTTTGAAGATATTTTGTTGGTAAAGTCTTTTCAAATTCCGATGCTTGAAAAGCAATTGAGTTTTACTGAAGAAAACGACTTGAATGATATTTTGGAGCGACTCCTTCTCCATGAGCCTTTGCAGTATATTTTGGGCTATGCCTATTTTTATGAATTGAAATTTAAAGTCAATAAATCGGTATTGATTCCAAGGCCTGAAACAGAGGAATTAACTAGATTGATTGTCCAAAGAGAGAAGGCCAATTCATCACTAAGTATTATAGACATTGGCACTGGAAGTGCTTGTATAGCTGTAAGTCTGAAGCATCACCTGCCTCAAGCCAAAGTTTGGGCGATGGATATTTCTCCGGAAGCTATTTCTGTAGCCATGCAAAATGCTATAGATAATAAAACAGATATTCAGTTTGTTCAAGATGATATCAGAGATTCACAATTCAAATTTGAAAACCAAAAGTTTGATGTCATTGTTTCAAATCCACCTTATATCAAAGAGGATGAAAAGCCTGCCATGCAAAGCAATGTGCTTAATTATGAACCAGAATTAGCCTTATTTGTGCCTAATCAAAATGCTTTGCTTTTTTATAAGTCCATTTTAGCATTTGCTAAAATCAATCTTGCTGAAAATGGAAGAATTTATTTCGAGGTTAACGAAGCACTTGGCAATGAAATGAAAGAACTCTGCCTGTCTTTTAGCTTTCAAAATGTTGAATTGCAAAAAGATATGCAAGGGAAGGATAGGATATTGGTTGTCAGTTGATGGTTGTCAGTAAATAGCTATAGATTAGTTCGAGTTATATTGAATGCTTACTAAAGTTTATAATTCGCACACATACACATTCTCACATACACACATTTACTTATTCGGTAACTAAGAAAATCAAACAAAATGTATATTCGCCCGCAAATGATAAAACAAATGAAAAAATCAATTTTAGCCCTTTTAGTGGCTGTATTGTTTTCTGTTTCGATGGTTTATGCCCAATACGAAACCGAAACCATCAAAGATGCAAATAGCAAGTTTACCTATACCATGGTAAAAGGTGACCCTTTGAAAGTGCGCACTTATACCTTAAGCAATGGCTTAACGGTAATGATAAGTGTAAACAAAAAATCACCACGTGTTCAAACTTTAATAGCTACCAAAGCGGGAAGTAAAAACGACCCTGCTGAAAACACAGGTTTAGCGCATTACTTGGAGCATATGCTCTTTAAAGGAACTGATAAGTTTGGAACCAAAAATTGGAAGAGCGAAAAAGAGCAATTGGAAATAATAGATGAGTTGTATGAAAAATACAACAAAACTACCGATGAGCAAAAACGCAAAATCATCTACCACGAGATTGATTCAGTGAGTGGTGTGGCCAGTAGATTTGCCATTGCCAATGAGTATGATAAAATGATGACTTCGATTGGTGCTCAAGGTACCAATGCTTTCACCTCATTGGAGCAAACAGTTTATGTGAATGATATTCCACAAAACAATATTGAAAAATGGTTAGGCATTGAAGCAGAAAGATTCAGAAACCCAATTCTACGTTTATTCCATACCGAATTAGAAGCTGTTTACGAAGAAAAAAACATCTCTTTGGATAACGATGGAAGAAAAGTATTTGAAGCCTTGTTGTCGAATTTATTCCGCAAACATAGCTACGGAACACAAACTACCATTGGAACAGTGGAACATTTGAAAAACCCTTCATTGGTTAAAATTAGAAACTACTACAACTCTTACTATGTGCCTAACAATATGGCTATCATTTTAGCTGGAGATATTGATCCTGAGAAAACCATGACTTGGATTGAAGCAAAATTTGGATACATGAAGAACAAAAAAGTACCTTCATTTGAATTCTTACCTGAGACCACCAAACCAGTTGAAACCGTTGTGGAAGTTAATGGTCCTGATGCTGAAAATATGATGATTGGTTATCGTTTACCAGGTATTGGAAACCTAAGGGAAGCAAGACTCTTACAGATTGTAGATGCTATTTTATCAAACTCAAAAGCAGGTTTAATTGACTTAAATTTATTAAAAAAACAAGAAGTATTGGCCGCCTCTTCATCAAACTGGATTAACAAGGATTATAGCATTGAATTTTTAACAGGTAAGCCAAAAGCAGGTCAAAAATTAGAAGAAGTAAAAGACCTTTTGATTGCTCAAATTGAAAATATTAAGAGCGGAAATTTTGATGGAAATTTATTAAAAGCCATCATCAGCAATATTAAAGTGATGAAGATAGAAGAGCGCAAAAGCAATGATGCCATTGCTTATACCATGTTAGATGCTTTTACATTGGGTCGTCAATGGAAAGAAGCAGCTGCTGATTTGGATGCTATGGCCACCTTTACTAAAAAAGACGTGATGGATTTTGCTAAAACCTATTTTACTAACGACCGTGTTGTTATCTACAAACGCAAAGGTGAAGATAAGTCTGTAACCAAAATTGTGAAACCAGAAATAACCCCTGTAGATGTAAATCGTGATGATGTTTCTCCTTTTGTAAAAGCAGTGTTGGATACCAAAACTGAACCTATCAAACCAGTATTTGTTGATTATAACAAAGCCATCAAACGTTTTGGCTATGCAAGCAAGGTGCAAGTTTCTTATTTGAAAAATGAAGACAATGATTTATTCAAATTATACTATGTATTGGATATGGGTAAATTCAATGATTTGAAATTGCCTTTAGCAGTAAATTATTTACAGTTTTTAGGAACGGATAAATACTCAGCAGAAGATATCAGTAAAGAGTTTTACAAGCTTGCTTGTGATTTTGGAGTGAGTGTTCAAGATGAACAAGTATATGTGTATTTGACTGGATTGAATGAGAATTTTGATGCGGCAGTAAAATTGTTTGAACATTTATTAGCCAATGCCAAACCAGATGAAGAAGCATTGAAATCAATGGTTGAGCGCAACTTAAAAAACAGAGCTGACAATAAATTGAACAAAGGTGTAATCTTCCGTAGGGCATTAAACAGCTATGCCATGTATGGTAAAAACAATCCTTTTACCTACAACTTAAGCGAGCAACAATTAAAAGCAATTACCTCTGTAGAATTGATAAGCTATATCAAAGCATTAACTTCGTATCAACATAAGATTTGGTATTTCGGTCCGCTTGACATGCAAGGATTACGTAAGGTATTGACTACTTATCACAATTTACCAGCACAGTTAAAAGATTATCCCCAACCAGTTGAATTTACCAGAAACAGCACAAAGGAAAATAAAGTATTCTTTACCAATTACGACATGGTGCAAGCCGAGATTATGTGGATTAACCGTGCTTATGATGGATATGATACCAGTAAAACTGCTGCTGTAACTTTGTTGAATGAGTATTTTGGTGGTGGTATGAGTGGCTTAGTATTTCAAACCATTCGTGAGTCAAAAGCTTTGGCCTACTCAACCTATTCTTATTTCCAACAACCAAGCAAAAAGAAAGATCCTAACTACATCATTGCTTATGTAGGAACGCAATCGGATAAAATGAATGATGCCATTCCTGCTATGAATGAGTTGTTAAATAAATTACCTAGAGCGGATAAGAATTTTGATAATGCTGTTACATCTATCAAAAATAATATTGAAACGGAGAGAATAAATGATGAAGAAATTCTTTTCAGATTTGATGCATTAAACAAATTAGGAATTGACTACGACAACCGTCAACAGATATATAATAGAATCGGTACTTTGAAATTTGAGGATATTGATAATTTCTTTAATACATACTATGTAAACAAGCCAAGCTACTACTGCATCATGGGCTCTAAAGATAAATTGAAACAAGACGATTTGAAAAAATACGGTACCCTTGTAGAGTTGAGTTTGGAAGATATTTTTGGATACTAATTAGTTCAGAACCTAAAAGCTATAATGAATAATTTTGCTAAGCGAAGTTTAACAGGTTTCTTTTTTGTGAGCACCATTGTAGGATGCATATTATTTAGTGAGTGGTCTTATTTTATATTGTTGTTTGCCATCAATTTTCTTTGCTTGCTGGAGTTTTATGAATTGATGTTGCCCGATAAATCGTGGATTGAAAAGTACTTGGGTGTCATTGCCGGAAGTATCATTTTCTGCATGTTTGTTTTCATCATCAGAGGGACATTGTCATTAAGTTGGTTCTATCACTTGATACCTGTTTTTATGCTCATGTTTATTATTAAGCTGTATGAAAACACTAAGCGTGAGTTCGACACCTTGGCTTATCAATTGTTTGGCATTATGTATATCTGTTTTCCTTTGGTGATGCTAGCCGATTTAAGTTATTTCAATTCGGTGGATTATAGTTTTGCATTACCTATGGGATTTTTTATCTTGCAGTGGGGGAGTGATACAGGTGCTTATTTAGCAGGCAAGCAATTTGGCAAGCATAAGTTGTTTGAAAGAATTTCACCTAAAAAGACTTGGGAAGGTGGCATTGGAGCCTTTATTATTAATCTAGTTGTAGCCTATGGCCTATCTCGCTTATGGGATGATGTGAGTACCCTAGATTGGATGATTATTTCTTCCATTATTGTTGTTTTTGGCACCTTTGGCGATTTGTTCGAATCTTTGCTTAAACGCAATTTAGGTATAAAAGATTCAGGTAATAAACTACCCGGACATGGAGGTGTTTTAGATCGTTTTGATGGGGTATTTTTCTCAGCACCTGCGGTTTATTTTTATATGTTATTTACAAACTAATTCTAATAGAATATTTTAAAAGAAAAGGGTTGAAATCTTAGGTTTCAACCCTTTTTTGTTTGGGTTAATTTTAGCCGTTGTTGGTGTTCTTCACCAACAACATCATAGATAAATGTCAGATGGAAACTCCTGACATCATAAAAATTTTAGCATTTACTTGTTGGTGAAGAACACACAACAAGGGCGGAAAGTTAGGAGCTAAATTACTTTATAGTAAACATGTAATACATATTCTCGCTAAAAATAGAAGGCTGCTTTAAACATATTAAAGCATCCTTTGAATTTTATAGCTGTTGCTAAAACTTCCCCATATTTTGAATTATCTTGTTCTTTTTAATTGTTTAAGATACTTTCACACAACTATTATGTTTTGATGCTTCAATAGAATTTGTGGAAATAATTTCTATAATTGTATGAAAGAATATGAGTACAATTCAATCATTTGTAAAAAGATATGCCATCGGAAAAGGCATTGTAAGCGGATACATATCCGTTTTTTTAAGTCTATTGGCTTTTGGTGGCCTTATGTGTTTTTACTTTCCTGAAATATTCACCACCCCCGAATTTAGAGAGGTATATACTGCAAAATCAATGAAAATGCTGCTTACCCTAACCATAATTGTGGCATTATTATTTGGTTTAAGCAATGTGTTATTGAGTACTGAAAGAAAGAGAGGAATCTTAGGCATATTCATAGCAAGTGTAACCATAGTGATTGGTGGATTTGATGTGCAAGGACGAGCCGTTGAAAAAGTGAATTGGCATTTGGGTCTCGATTGGCTCTTGCTTGATTTGTTGTTAATGGCTATTATTTTTATTCCTATCGAAATGATTTTTCCAAAGAGAGAGGAGCAAGATAGGTTTCACACAGAATGGAGAACTGATTTGATTTATTTTGCCATCAGTCATCTTTGTATTCAATTTTTTGGTGTGATTACACAAGAGCCTGCAGTGGTATTTTTCGGTAAAATGAATTTAGAAGCATTTCAATTCTGGATACAAAGTTTGCCTTTGGCAGTTGAAATATTCCTAGCCTTTTTTATCACCGATGTTTTTCAATATTGGGCTCATCGCATATTTCATTCAAATTTTTATTTATGGCGCTTTCATGCGGTTCATCATTCAACAAAAACAATGGATTGGTTGGCAGGTTCTCGTACCCATTTTATTGATATTTTCTTTACCCGCTCCATCACTTTTATTCCTTTGTATGTTTGTGGTTTTTCTCCATTGGTGTTTAATGTTTATATTGTTGTGATTGCCATACATGCTGTGTTTATTCATGCTAACACTCGCCTAAACATTGGCCTATTAAAATACCTCTTTACTACACCACAATACCATCATTGGCACCATTGTGTTGAAGAGGATAAATATGGTAAAAACTTCGCTGTATTTTTCCCTTTTATAGATAGAATATTTGGTACTTATTATTTACCCGAAAACGAGTGGCCAAAAGGCACTGGCTTAAATGAGGCACAGTTTCCTAAAGGTTATACCAAACAATTGGTTTATCCATTTAAAAACAATCCTTTCGATAATCAACTGGGTGAAGGAAAAGAGAGTTCAAGGTAATTAATTTTCCAAATCTAAATCGGTCTTAATTTATTTTATCAAAAAAATCATTCATGCGTTTATTACTAATTACTCTATTAGCATGCCTACAACTTACGTCAGTGGCACAGCCTGTTTTTGTTAAAGATTCACTAGATGCTTTTGTAGAAAGAGAAATGCGTAGATGGCAAGTGCCAGGTTTGGCAATTGCTATTGTTAAAGATGGGAAAATAATAGTTTGTAAAGGCTATGGTGTTAAAAATAGTAGTAAGCCAGACAAGGTAGAGGAATACACATTGTTTCAAATTGCTTCGAACAGCAAGGCTTTCACAGGCACATCAATTGCCTTATTAAATCAACAAAAGCGATTGCTTCTGGATGAAAAGGTAACCAAATACATGCCCGATTTTAAATTGTATGACGATACTTATACCAATCAATGTACAGTAAGGGATTTGCTTTGTCATCGCATAGGCCTTCAAACTTTTCAAGGAGATTTTTTGAATTGGGGCAGTAATTTAACAAGGAAAGAAATCATTCAACATTTAGCTTTTACCAAACCTGTTTATCCATTCAGATACAAGTATGGGTATTGTAATGCTGCCTTTATCACAGCGGGAGAGCTGATTAAGAATGTTACTGATACCAGTTGGGATGATTTTATTAAATATCATTTTTTTGAACCGCTGCAAATGAAGCACACAAGCAGCACGTATAATATGATTGCAAAGGATGCCAATGCAAGTTTGCCTCATACCCTTGTAAATGGTAAGTTAGTGAGTATGCCTTTTACCAATATTGACAATATGGGACCTTCAGCCAGTATTAATTCTTGTGCTCGTGATATGGCTAATTGGTTATTGTTTCAATTGGATAGTGGTAGGTTTGAGGGTAAACAAATTGTACCATTCTCTGTATTAGCCGAGACACGTAAATCAAATATGATAAGCAATGATGTGAACTCAAAGGTTTTCAAAACAAAGCATTTTTCAACTTATGGTCTTGGTTGGCAAAGCTACGATTATGAAGGTCGCAGGGTTTGGGAACACAGTGGAGGGGCCAATGGTTTTGTAACAAAGACAGAATTTATTCCTGAAGAAAATCTAGGTGTTTTGGTATATACCAACACGGATGCCAATTCGCTATATGACGCTCTGGTAAAGCAAGTATTGGAATCTTATCTGAATGTACCTTATAGAAATTTGAGTGAAATGTATTTTAAGTCTTCACAAAAATCCAGAGAGGCAGAGCAAAAAGAATTAGATAGCTTGCAAAAACTAGTACAATCAAAAAATAAACCTAGCATTGATTTACAAAGTTATGTGGGTGTCTACAACAATAGCTTTTATGGAGATGCCGAGGTGAAACTAATCAAAGGTAAATTGACTTTACACTTAAGTCATCACCCAAACAATATTGGAAGTTTAGCTTACTTAAACAATCACGATTTTTTGTGCACATACAGCGATATAACTTGTGGCGTGCAAGTCCTTCCTTTCAAAGTTGAAGATGGAGCAGTAAAAGGCATAACCATAAAGGTAAATGACTTTATAGATTATTTGAGCTACGATTTTGTTAAAGTGAAATAATAGTAAGCATCAACGTATAGTTTGCTATTAATGTTTTCTGTATTTTCCTCTGGTGTGATAGTAGTACCTAGAGCGAGCTTGACTTTTTATTGCATCTTTTTTGGTGCTAACTTTAAATCTCACATGCCCTTTTCGATAGCGTCCACGATAGTCAACAGATGGTTTTACGTAAACTGCTCCTGATGAGTTTTCTTCATATTCACTGCTAGAATCGCAACTTGAGCAGAATGAAAATAGGATTAGTGCGAGAGGTAAAAGGATTTTATTCATGATAAACAAATGTAAGCAATATATTGATCTTTGATTTTTGTCCAATGTTTTAGTCATGGAATTGTCAATAAATTAATGATTAATAGATTTTAATCCCAAGTGATTAAATGCTTTGATGCAATTTGTTATGTTTACCAAAAAATAATATATGAAAAAAATCTACACCCTCTTTGTATTTACAATCATTTTTTTGTCTAATACTTCAGCTCAATTGTTCTTTAATGAGGAGTTTAATTATCCTCTTAATTCTGCTCTTACAAGCAATGGTTGGACTCAAGTGTCTGCCACTACACCAATACTTTCAGTTAATTCTAAAACTTTGGTCTATAATGGTTATGCTGGAGGAGGATTAGGTAATTCATTGCAAATAGGTTCTACCGGGCAAGATGTTTACAGAGAGTCGTCAACTATTACCAACACTAAATCCTTGTATGCATCATTTTTATTAAATGATTCTATAGCTCAAATTGCGGGTAACTATTTTTTCTCATTTGGCACTTCGGCTGGTTCTACCGCTTTTGGTAAAGTGTTTGTTAAATTATCATCACCTGGATATTATAAAGTAGGCATTTCAAAAGGCACTGATGCAGCAGTATATTCTAATGATACATTTGCATTTAATAGCACCTATTTGTGCGTTTTGAAATATCAATTTAATACTTCAGGTAATCGTGATGATTCAGCTAAAGTATTTATGTTTTCTAATGGTATGTCATTGAACGAACCTAGTAAAGCAACTGTTGAGGCAATTGGTGGTGCAGCAAGTGATGCGAATTCGTTAAGCAAAATAATTTTAAGTCAAGTAGATGCAGCATCATCTCCTACCGTTTTTGTTGATGCCATTCGAATGTCGAATTCATGGGAAAATTTGAATGGGACGGGTATCGTTAATCCTTATTCAGTGACTGGTTTGACATCAAGTGCCACAGGAGTTTCATCCATAAATATCAGTTGGACCAAGCCCTACAATTTTGATAGCACCACCATGAAAACATTGGTTTTTGTAAAATTAAGCGGTACAATAACACAAGGAACGCCAAGTTTCTCGTCAGGATCTTATATTGCCAATCCAAACTTTTCTGTAGCGAGTTCAAATTATCAGAATGACACAGCCGCACGTTGTGTATATAACAACATCGGTAATTCAGTTTCAGTTGCTGGTTTGCCTGCTGGGGCTTCACTTGGTATATTGGTTTATGTGGTAACCAATAATGATTCAATTTATTCGAAGCCATCTGTTTTTAATGGTGTTACGCTTTCTCTTCCTCCTGCAGTTTCTGCACCCAATTTCACATCAACTTCGATGAGTTCAGCAAAGATTGCATGGACCAGACCAGGAAATTATAACAGAATTACCATGACCACTTTGGTGTATCTGAAAGCAATCAGTTCGATAAATATACAAACACCATTGAATGGTGTTGGCCCAATAGTTTCTGATACTAATTTTATTAATAACAATTCGAGTGTATTACCAAGCGATATCAATGCAAAGTGTGTTTATAAGGGAGATACCACTTTTGTGAATATAACTTCACTACAAGCAGGTGTATCATATTATTACTTAGTTTATGTTATTAGAGATGCGGATTCAGCGTATTCTTTGGCAACATTGGGTAATGCTAATATGCAAACAGCTGTTGCTTCTGTGGGCAATATTCTTTTTTCTGGATTAAGCGAATCTTCAGCTAAAATATCTTGGACAAAACCTCAAACATATAATAACTCAGATATGACAAGTTTGGTTTTTGTTAAGGCCTTAAGTAATGTTAATATGTCAAACCTGCCGACACAAACAACTGGCAATTATAATGCTGATTCCGTTTTCGCAATGGGTAGTAAATATCAATTTGATTCTAGCGCTTATTGTGCATATAAAGGCGATTCAAATCATGTTACGATTTCAAATTTGTCAACTGCCACTCTTTATTATGTGATGGTTTATATTGTTAGAGATTCAGATAATTTTTATTCAATACCAGTAACTTCATCAGGTAGCAGCAGGCAAGCAGCTCCCGGTCAAACCACAGCCAGAACAAATTGGATAAAACCAAGCGGATATGTAAATGCAACACATACTACATTGGTGTTTTTAAAACAAGGTTCTGCAGTTAATGCAGGAACAGCTAGCAGATCGGTTAATTATTATACTGCAAATGCTAATTTCTTGAGTACAGTTAGTACCAAATACCAGAATGATTCATCAACCAAATGTGTTTATAAAGGTGATACCAATTTTGTAAATATTACAGGCCTAACAATAAATACCAATTACCATGTATTGATATATGTAGTCAGGGATGCTGATTCAACTTATTCCGTATCAAACATCACTAATGGCTATACGCTGGGCCTTCCTGCACTAAAAAACATCGGAGATTTAAATAAAAGCGATATCATTACAGGTGATGTGGATTCATTGG
>RGVD01000330.1 GCA_010027395.1 Bacteroidota bacterium | reverse complement strand
AAGCGCAAGATGTGATGCGAATTGCTGAAGGCAACGAAGCTTAATGGGGTTTATTAAAATCATGAAGGGGATTTTATCCCCTTTTTTTACGACGCCCATTAGCTGGTAGAGCTGACCAGTTACCCAATCAGCCCCCTGTTTACAACCCATCGTGCCCTATTAAGGCAATGGGCTGAGAGCAATTTCATTACGTACTTATATTTCTCAGAATAGACGATGAACTATCTTCGTACTTGGTAATGGATTTCGCTCTAGAAACAGCGCGAATTTCTCCCAGGTGAAAGTTCAGCCATTTGAACATTATTTTCTGCGCTTCTCGTAGAAATTTCTGGCTCTATGTGGAATAGGATGGGTAATCAAAATTAAGTTTGCCACATAAGAAATAAATCATATTAATAAAATTTTCTGTAGATCGATATCCTCTTGCTCTTCTTTTAGCTAACTGAACCTTGCTATTAATACCTTCTAAAATACCGTTATTGATTCGTGTTCCACAAAAATTCACAATGCCCATCCAATGCGATTTAACAGTTTTTACAAATTGTTTAAATGGCGCAATACCTGATTCCTCTACTTCTTTGCACCAATTAACAAGAAAATGCGTTGCGTTCTCTACATTGTCCATTTCCCAAAGATCATTAAATAATTCTTTGAGTCGATATGCTTTACCTAATGTCGGATACAACGTAATTAATTTGTTCAGCTCCTCTTTTTTATTAACAGATAAATGATTTTGGTTTTTTAGAAATGTATATTTATGCCCCTTTAATTCATTGTGTTCCTTCCTTTCCACTTGACGTACTTTATCCATTGCTTCATTTAAAAGCTTAACAACATGAAATCTATCGAAATGAATTTCAGCTTCTGGAAAATATTCATTTACACCGGATATGAAACTTGGCGACATATCCATACTCGTGCTTTTTACTTCGTTAACATCAATACCTTTTGATTCTAGATATTTTTTTATATCTTTCACAGCGTTTTTATCTTTTCCTTCACTAACGTGAAGCACTCGACGCTCATCCAGATCTACGGCTATTGTAACGTAGTGATGACCTTTTTTCTTTGATGTTTCATCAAGCCCTAATTTTTTTGGAGTCTTCGGTTGATCAGCATTGTATGCTCGTTTAATCCAGTAATTAAAAATAGTCCAAATTCTATGTGGATTTTCATTGAATAATTTTCCAATTTTATTCACTGGCATTTCAGATTCAATTAATGCCATCGCATACGACTCAAACAACAGCGTGAAACCACTGCCAGGACGAGACCAAGGCACATTCACTACTTTAACTTTTCCGTTTTTAGTTTTGATTCTAGGAACTCTACAGTGCAAATAACATGCATGCTCAAAAAAATTTAAATGTCGCCATGTTTTCTGAACAGTATCATGTACTTCACAAGGCTCGTTAGAGTTATCTGAAAATCGGCTCCCTCGTTTAAAATCGATGTAAATATGAAGTTCTTTTCCAGACCCTAAATCATCTAATTTAATCTCAGTAACCTCCCAGGGAGACTCAATCCCTAAGGCCATTTTAAATAAGAAAGTGCTGTTCATATACGCTACACGTTGACTGATTTAATGATGCTGTATATGGTACATTACCCACTTGAATATTCATAGACCCCTTAAAGGTGTTACTTGATAGCAATCCCGAACTGCTGAAAAATTTAAAAATCTATTTAAATGACCCAGAAGATTTTACGATATATCTAACCGACACCCCAGAGCACATTTTGGAAGTGATACTGCCTCACATTTCAGAGCTGTTGAAATCAAACATTCAACAACTCCCCGCTATGCTTGGCATGCTCACACCCAGTAAACTTGACATCATCATACAGCAATCTCAAAACATCATTACAAATGTCTACACGTTTTATACCATCTATATAGGACTTTCCACAGCACAAAAAAAACAACTTATTGAATTCTTCCAGGGACATTGGCAGGATTTGATTCAAGGCCCTTACGACTTTAAAGCCATCTATGAAACACTTCCCGAAGAAGAACAAAAAAAACAACTGATAGAAATCTTCCAGGGACAATGGGAGTATTTGATTAAAACCGGTTTTGATTTTAATGTCATCTATGAAACACTTCCCAAAGAAGAACAAAAAAATCAACTGATTGAATCCTTCCAGGGACACTGGCGGGATTTGATTAAAAATCGTTATGACTTTGAAGTCATCTATAAAGAACTTCCCGAAAAGAATCAAAGCCAACTGATTCAATCCTTCCAGGGACACTGGCGGGATTTGATTAAA
>RGVD01000329.1 GCA_010027395.1 Bacteroidota bacterium | reverse complement strand
TTTTTAGGTTTCTCTATAAAATAATTTATTACATATCTTCCATATCCACGCCCTCCAGCATCAAGCGCTCTACCCGTGACGGATGCCATACCGTCTTCGCCAGCTCCTCAAAGATGATGCGACACCGTCCAACGATGCGTTCTTTACTGGCTGCCTTTGCGAATACATTCACACGGGCGACATAGTCGGCAATTGATTCACCGTGCGGACGGTCTGGAAGATGATTGTTCGAAGAATAGAACAATCGGAGACCCATAGGAAGAGTATCGGGTAGGGTAGTCAATTGATTGCTTGAACAATGTAACTCTTTGAGAGCAACAGGAAGAGTATCAGGTAGCCTAGACAGTTGATTTTTGAAACACCATAAATATCGAAGATTCGCTGGAAGAGTATCGGGAAGCGTTCGTAGTCGATTTTCGGAACAATCGAGCTCTCTAAGACCAACAGGAAGAGTTTCGGGTAACCTGGTCAGATGATTTTTGTAATAATATAACGTTTGGAGATCTACAGGAAGAATTTCGGGTAGACTAGTCAGTTGATTACAGTAGCAATATAATGCTGTAAGACCCACAGGAAGAGTTTTGGGTAGCGTCGTCAGTTGATTGTTGTTACAACTTAATATTCTAAGACCAACAGGAAGAGTTTCTGGAAGCGTTGTCAGCTGATTGTCGTAACAGTACAATACTTGAAGACCTGTCGGAAGTTCAGGAAGTTTCGTGAGTCCAAGAGACGATAAATCCAGCGGACCCTCCTTCCACTTTCGGACACGTTCTTTTGCTATTTCCATTGTATCTATATATCTATTATAATATATATAATAAATATCAATTTTTTAGGTTTTGTTATAAAATAATTTATTACATATCTTCCATATCCACACCCACCAACATCCGTCGTTCCACGCACGACGGATGCCAGACCTTCTGAGCAAGTTCTTCAAATTAGAGAGCACATCGTTGAACGATACGCTCTTGACTGGCTGCTTCTGCGATGGCGTTCACACGCGCTACATACACAGGAATAGGCTCCTCGTATTCACGGTCTGGGAAGTCATTTTCCCAACAATATAACTCTGAAAGACCCGCGGGCAGAGTTTCGGGAAGAGTCGTTAGTTGATTGTTTTCGCAATGTAAGTCTGTAAGAGCCGCAGGCAGAGTATCGGGGAGCGTGGTCAGTTGATTATTGTGGCACCATAACGCTGTAAGACCCGCAGGCAGAGTTTCGGAAAGAGTCGTCAGTTGATTTTCGTGGCAATATAACGTTGTAAGACCCGCAGGCAGAGTATCGGGAAGAGTCGTCAGTTGATTATTATGGCAATATAACTCTCTAAGAGCCGCAGGCAGAGTATCGGGAAGAGACAACAGATGATTAAAGGAACATACTAACGTTGTAAGACCCGCAGGGAGAGATTCGGAAAGAGTCGTCAGTTGTGTATGGGGGCAATTTAACGTTGTAAGACCCGCAGGAAGAGTTTCGGGAAGAGTCGTCAGTTGTGTATTGTGGCAATATAACGTTGTAAGAGATAAAGGCAGAGTTTCAGGGAGAGTCGTCAGTGGATTATTGTTGCAATATAAGTCTGTAAGAGCCGCGGGAAGAGTATCGGGAAGCCTGGGCAGCCGATTAAAGGAACAGTTGATCTCGGTAAGACCCGCAGGAAGTTCAGGAAGTTCCGTGAGTTCAAGCCGCGATAGATCCAGCTGACCCGAAGTCCAGGCACGAACACGTTCTTTTGCTATTTCCATTTTATTCATATATTTTATATATCTATTATAATAAGAAATATAGATATCAATTTTTTAAGATTTTATTATAAAATAATTTATTACATATCTTCCATATCCATACCCAGTAGCATCAAACGCTCTACTCGCGATGGATGCCATACCGTCTGAGCCAACTCTTCAAAAACACAAGCACATCGTGCAACGATGCGGTCTTTACTGGCTTTCTCTGCGAAAGCATTCACACGGGCTACATACTCTGGAATAGATTCATTGACTTCACGGTCTGGAAAGTTATTGTTCCAACAATATAAATTTGTAAGACCCGCAGGCAGAGTATCGGGAAGCGTGGTCAGCCGATTGCTATTACAAAAGAACGATGTAAGAGCTGGAGGAAGAGTATCGGGTAGCGTCGTCAGCTGATTGTCAGACACATATAAATGTGTAAGACTCGTGGGAAGCGTATTGGATAGCCGTGTCAGCCGATTATGAGAACAATCAATCTCAATAAGACCCACAGGAAGTGTATCGGGTAGCGACACCAGCTGATTTTTG
>RGVD01000328.1 GCA_010027395.1 Bacteroidota bacterium | reverse complement strand
CCTGTTTTACAAATGTAGATATTAATACGCGCTTTAATAAAATAGATGCAAATAATAATTATATTTTTAAATCTTATGCTGTAACTTATAATATATTAAAAATTGTTCACGGTGTTGCCGGTTTAGTTTTTAATGGTAATTATTAACCACCATATTGCTAAATGCCTATTATGGTTATGGTTATAAAATTATTTTTATTATAAAAAATAATAATAAATTAGATTAAATCAAGGTTATGATTATAATGGTTCATATCCTGATTTATTTTGTTGTTGTGCGAGTAACATTCTGAGTTGTTCGCATAATTCTTGTAAGCATGGTACTCTTCTATCATAAACGCTACCTAATTGCATTAATCTGTCTTGAGTTGTTCTCATTTGGTCATAGCAATTGAAACCACCTTCTGAAGCAATTCTCATTTGATTTAATTGCATAATATTACTTAATATTTCTTGTTCAAGATTGGTTAAAGCTTGTACTTTTTCTCTTAATTTTTTTTCATCTACTGGATTAAGACCCTGATTTGTTGCTTGTAATGATTTAAGTACTTGTTCAACCATTTGACAAATACCACTACTTAAGTTTAATTGAGCAGTTGTGGCTTGGGTATAAAGATGGGTTCCACCTCTTTGTCCAACGACTGCACCAAAGGCCATGGTAGGATATAATGAAATATCTCTAAGATTAAAACCAGAGCAAGTAGTAGTTTGTAATGCTCTAGAAACATCATCCCAGTTAAGTCTGTTGGGTTTTTCATTATAATCTGCAGCTGCATTGTATAATCCTATTTGTGCTAATTCAGCTGGTACAGGTATACTTACCATGGATGCCATTTTTTGTTTAGATGGATCAACAAGGGATGGATTACTGTTAACGAAAGATACAAGATGTTCTAAGTATGCTCTCATATTAGACTTTAAGTTACTTTCATTAACACCATTCATTAATTTGCTAGATTTCACACATTCATTTAACCATTCTTCAACTGAGCATACACGTTTTCCAAAAGGTCCACTTTTAGTTCCAAATCCTAAAGTTCTAAGAATTTTAAGAACAGTTTCAGGATGTAATTTATTTACTGAATCTGCTACAGCATTGCTTTCCCAAACAAATTTAGATTGTTCATCAGTAAGCATTGATACTATTTTTTCAACATTTTGATTATTAATTGCCTCCATGAAATTTTTGCATGTTTCCTGATCAGATATGTTAGAACCAGCACAAGTACCATTTAGTACTTTTAAACATTCTTCGCTGGATAATGGCATGTATCCTTGAGGTGTTAATTTTTGATATGAACCATCACTTAACCTCAGCCATGAGTTTGTGGCTAATGATGATAAGGTGACAGTGTTAGATGGCACAGTTTTAGCGGGTTCTGGATTACAAGCAAGATAACTAGCAATTTCTTCAGCGGATACAACGTTATTAATGGATTGATTTCGAGTGTCATTTTCAAATGCATTTTCTAACTCCAATCTTAATATGGCAGCACGAATTTCATCATTATAACCGCCTTTTTGTCCACTGCCTACTTTTTTCCCGGTCCCTGAAACTAGCGGTTGCCCTTCCCCTTCCTCTTCCTCGTCTATGTCCCTTCTATGCAGATAAGGAGGTGCATAAGGGGAACGTGTTAATTCATTATAATCACGTTGTAACATATCAGTTAATGGTTCATTTGATTTTATTAATGGAACAAAACATGTTATTAATGCTAATTTTTGTGTTGGTGCTCCACCTTTTTGTTGTTTTTTTAAATTTGCAGTATATGCGCCATTAACATCAAGATCTTTTATAAGTGTCTTGACATTGACTCTGTATTGTTCTAAATTGTCCGATGATAATTTTTTAAAATCCCGAACTGAAATTTCCTTGGCCTTTTCATCGTCGTCTTTTTCACTATTATGGACAATGTTAAAAAACATATCAAAATGAAGTTGTTCTTCTCCTGTTAATTTATCACTATGTAAGTGATTAAGCACAACTCTCCCATCTTGGTTAAGTTCTCTAATATGTACGCCAAGGTTAGAAAGCGCAATAACAAATTTGTCTCTAATACGGCGGCTATTATCTACAGCTGATCTTAATTGAGGAGTGGATTGTTCATAAACAAATACCTCCCATAACCCCTTATTAGGTTCTGCTGATGAAAAACCGTCCAT
The DNA here is from genome assembly GCA_010027395.1 of Bacteroidota bacterium. Lineage (GTDB taxonomy): Bacteria > Bacteroidota > Bacteroidia > UKL13-3 > UKL13-3 > RGVD01. Next base: position 117 of record RGVD01000328.1, on the reverse strand, counting down.
ATTTGTCTTAGCTACACTGTTAAAATAAAGAGGTAAATCTGGTCCATATAATAATTCTAAAAATGATTTCTTTTGTTGTGACATTCGTTCGTATATAATAATTTACAGAAAATAATT
>RGVD01000327.1 GCA_010027395.1 Bacteroidota bacterium | reverse complement strand
AAAACGTATAAATGATTGGTAAAATTATTTACCATCACTGCAGCCAAATGATAGTATTGCCTTTGCTCAGAATTAATAAAATGAACATGATGACTTATTTTATCTGCTAAAGATTCAACTATCCTTAGTGTTTCTGTATTGCTGGCTTCCAAGCAAATGGGGATATGACTGGCATTGGGCAAATCGTTTTTGGTAATGGTTTGTAATGGATAAAAAACTGCCCTATCCTTGTGAGCAGCGAGTGCATCCATAAACAACATACCACTGCAATGGGCTACAATGGAAGTAGTTTTTAATTGATTAGCCACTAAAGCAATGGCATCATCTCGCAACGCTACAAAAGTGATATCTACATTATCATCCAAACCAGCCACATCATTCACAAAATTGGCATGACATGCATCAGCTAGCAATTGGCCTTGTTCTTTATTTCTACTGCAAATGCCACTGATAGAGACATCAGTTTTGGCAAACGAATCTGCTAAAAACCAAGCCATATTACCTGAACCTATGATGTTTATTCTAATCACCTATGCTTTGTCAATTATGGCCCTAATGTAATTATTATTCATCACTCACAAAAAAATATATCATATGAATTCTAATACCCAAAGTATAATATGTTAAAATTTATTTTATTTTCGTTCCATAAAAAACTAGATATGAAAAAATTAGTTACAGCATTGGCAATTTTGTTGTCAAGTTACCAAATTTCTGAGGCGCAAACCAAAGAAATGCCTTGGCAAGTTGGACTTGGTCTGGGTATTTCTGAGTACAGCGGAGATATGGGAAATGGATTTTTTAAATTCGATTTAACGTCACAAACCCTTCCCTCTAACAATGGCAAAAACAATCAAAATACACCTGGTGTAGGATTTTTAACTGTTAATAAATATGTAAGCAAAGATTTTGACTTATCTCTTAGAGGTTATGCAGGTGAATGGGGATATTTTAAAGATTTGAAACCAAGTAATAGCTTTTACAGAACTACTCTTGGTTTAGATTTCACTCCCAGGTGGAAATTCTTAGCGAATGAAAAAGCCAGATTTGTTCCTTACTTAACAGCAGGTGTTGGTATTAGACGCGTGAGTATGCCTTTTAGCAACGATCAATTCGGGATAAATGATTCTGACAAATCAGCTATTTATGAATTTGCTGTTCCAATAGGATTTGGATTGAATGTTGCGATTACCGAAAAAATTGGTTTGAACCTTCAATCAAACTATATGTGGACCAATAATGATTTCTCAGAAAGTGGCCCGAGTAATAATGCTAGTTTCAGTTTTGATCAAGCTTGGTTTCACTCTATTGGACTCACCTATAACTTTAGCAAAATGAAAGTTGCCAATTAAGATGGTGTTTCTGATAGAAAAAACAAATGCCCAAATGCCCCAGCAGAAGCTTTGGTGGTTGAGATAGAATGTTATTCCACTGTAAAGACAAAGATGGTATTGCTGACAATATAGATACATGCCATGATAAAGATGATATATAAGCATGTAAAGGCTGCAAAATTGAATTTGCAGCCTTTTGTGTTTTAATCAATTATTAAGATACAATGCAATAGAGATGACTATGTTTGATTTTCAATCATACAAACATTCATTGAAACAAATATTCAGGCTCATATTACAACTTAATCCAAGGGATAAATACACACTCTCAAATAGATTCATCAAAAGGCTTGGCAACTGCTGATGCCATGAGAGCATGCAAAGAATCTAGATTATTAAATGAGCTAATGAAATTTGCCAACCTTGAATAGAGGTGGAGATTTGGGAAAACTAATTTCTTAAAACAGCATTTGGCATACAGCGCTATGCCCTTTATGGAGGCAGGCGGTATGGCTAATGACTTTCAAAACAATACTTCAATAAACAACTATATGTATACTGAAGGATTAGGTGTGAGAGTTGCTTAGAATGTTATTACTATTCTTAGATTTGATTATGCTATTTCAATTGAATACAATCAGTTCTTCTATAACATTGGAAATCCATTTAAAAATAACAATATATAATGCGACAATTTTGTAGGATTTTATCTATTTGTGTTCTCCTGTATGTTCAAGGATTATTTATTATCAGATAAAATAAATATTTTAGAAACTTCAAAAAAAGAAAATTACCGGTATAATTAATTTATGGATCATACTGTTTTAATAGTAGAAGATGAACTCGATGTCAGAGAATTATATCGAGATTTACTTTCTGATAATGGTTTTAATGTATTACTTGCAACTAACGGCAGGGAAGCGTTAATAATAGCTAGAGAAAATAAATGGGATCTTATGT